>DASVMH010000084.1:0-11912 GCA_036384455.1 Marmoricola sp.
GTCGACCACGAAGTTGCTGACCACGACGACCGCGCTGCAGTTGATCGACCCGCAGACCCGGTTCGCGACCAGGGTCGAGCGGGTGCCGGGCACACATCGGATCGTCCTTGTCGGGGGCGGTGATCCGTTCCTGGCCTCTGCCCCGCCCGCCAAGGGGCACGCGGTCTATCCGCAGCGGGCGACGACAGCACAGCTCGCCCAGCGCGCCGCGGCCGCGCTCCGGCGCGAGGGCGTACGGAAGGTGCGCCTCTCCTACGACGACTCGCTCTTCTCCGGCCCGGCCGTGGACCCGTCGTGGCCCACCACGTACCTCCCCGAGGACGTCGTCCCGCCCATCAGCGCCCTGTGGGTCGACGAGGGCGAGGTCGACGGCCGCTACTCGTCCGACCCCTCCCTGGCTGCGGCGGACACCTTCGCCGGACAGCTCCGCAAGGCGGGCATCAAGGTGATCGGTGAGCTGCAGCACCGTCGCGCGCCGGCGGGAGCGAAGACCGTCGCCAGGGTGGAGAGCGCCCCACTCGGCGAGATCGTCCAGAGGCTGATCGCGGTCAGCGACAACAACGCCGCCGAGGTCGTGGCCCGCCATGCCGCGATCGCTGCGGGCCGCAGCGGGTCCTTCAAGGGAGCGGTCGCCACGATCCACGCCACCCTCGATCGTCTGGGCGTCGACACGACGGGCCTGAGGTTGTACGACGGCAGCGGCCTCTCGCGGCACGACCGGATCGACCCGCGCACCATCCTCGGGGTGCTGCGCACGGCGGGTGGGCCCGGCCACGCCAGATTGCGTGAGGTCGTCACCGGGCTCCCGATCGCCGGGTTCACGGGCTCGCTCGCAACGCGGTATCAGACCTCACCCCACGCGGCACTCGGCCGGGTACGGGCCAAGACCGGCACCCTGACGGGGGTGAGTGCCCTGGTCGGGACCGCGGTCGATCTCGACGGTGACCAGCTCTACTTCGCGGTGATGGCCGACCGGATCGCGCCGCCCCAGACGATGGCCGCGCGCCAGGCGGAGGAGCGGATCACCGCAGCACTGGGCGCCTGCCACTGCGGTCGCGCCAGGTGAGCAACCGTGTCAGGGCCAGGACCCACCCCGTAGGGTCGGTGTCCATGAGGGGCACCCATGTCTGACGGCAGCCGGATGGTCGACTGGAACCTTGCCGTGCGGCTCGGGTCGCGGATCGCGGGAGACGGGCCTGCGGTCAGCGCCGCGGAGGCGACCGAGTGCGTCGACGAGTTGCGTGCCGGTGCCGAGAAGTCGTCGCCCCTCGTACGCGAATTCACCGGTCTCCACGCCGAGGAGCACACCGCGCCGGTGCTGGTCGTCGACCGCTCGGCATGGGTGCGTGCGAACGCGACCTCGTTCGAGCAGCTCTCCGCCCCCCTCGTACGTTCCCTCGAGGAGAAGCTCGACGAGAGCCGGGCGGGCGGCCTCACCGAGGCGATCGGCTCGCGGGTCACCGGGGTCGAGGTGGGCGCGATGCTGGGCTTCATGGCCGGCAAGGTGCTCGGCCAGTTCGACCCGTTCCACGATGCCCCCGGCGAGGCCGGCCGGCTGCTCCTCGTCGCCCCCAACGTCGCCCACGTCGAGCGCGAGCTCGACGTCGACCCCCATGACTTCCGGCTCTGGGTGTGCCTGCACGAGGAGACCCACCGGGTCCAGTTCACGGCGGTCCCCTGGATGCGTGCTCACCTCCGCTCGGAGATCGACGCCGTCGTCGGCGCCGTCAAGTCCGATCCGGCCCAGTTGGTCACCGACGCGGTGAAGCGGATCGCCGAGGGCCTGACGGGTGATCGGGGGGTCAGCCTGGTCGACCTGTTCGCGTCCCCGGAGCAGCGCGCGATCATCGATCGGGTCACGGGTGTGATGAGCCTCCTGGAGGGTCACGCCGATGTGGTCATGGATGGCGTGGGACCGGAGGTGATCCCCTCGGTGGCCGAGATCCGCGAGAAGTTCAACCGCCGGCGCAAGGGCATCGGCGGCCTCGACCGGATCCTGCGCAGGCTGCTGGGTCTGGATCAGAAGATGGCGCAGTACCGCGACGGGGCGGTGTTCGTACGCGCCTGCGTCGACGCCGTCGGCATGGACGGCTTCAACGCCGTGTGGGCCGAGCCTGCCAATCTGCCCACGACCGCGGAGATCCACGACCCGGACGCCTGGGTGCGTCGCATCCACGGCTGAGCCGATGGCCGGGCCGGATGCTGCGGTCGCCAGCTGCCGGCTGGCCGTACGCCGGACGCTCGCGCCGGTCCGCCCCGGATCAGCGGTGCTCGTGGCCTGCTCGGGCGGGGCCGACTCGCTCGCGCTGCTCAGCGCCACCGTCTTCGAGGCGCGCACGCGGATGCGGGTCATCGGCGTCGTCGTCGACCACGGTCTCCAACACGGTTCGGAGGCACACACTGCCCGGGTCGTCGAGCAGATGGCCGGCCTCGGTGTGGACGAGACCGCCTCGATCAGGGTGACCGTGGACCCCGGTCCGCATGGCATCGAGGCGGGGGCACGCGAGGCGAGGTACGCCGCGCTGACCCGGCTCGCCACTCACTTCTCGGCCACCCTGATCCTGCTCGGGCACACCCTCGACGACCAGGCCGAGACCGTCCTGCTCGGGCTCACCCGGGGGTCGGGTGGCCGCTCGATCGCGGGGATGAGGCGCGGTTTCGAGCGTGACGGCGTGACCTTCGCCCGGCCGCTCCTCGACATCACCCGTGCCGAGACCGAGGCGGCCTGCGTGGCCCAGGGCATCGACTGGTGGCGTGACCCTCACAACGAGGACCCGCGGTTCACCCGCTCCCGCATCCGGCACTCCGTGATGCCGATGCTCGAGGACGAGATGGGCCCGGGTGTGGCTGCCGCGCTCGCCCGGACCGCCGACGCGGTGCGTGAGGACATCGAGGCCCTCGACGATCAGGCCGAGGCCGCGCTCCGGGAGGCGCGTACCGACGGCGGCTGGGACTGCGTGCGCATCGTCGCGTTGCCCCCCGCCCTGCGCGGCCGCGTGCTGCGACTGGCCGCCCTCAAGTCCGGAGCGCTCGGATCAGACCTGACCCGCGAGCACGTACTCGCCCTGGCCGACCTCGTCAGCGGGCCCGACCCGACCCGCCAGATCCAGCTCCCGGGCCACCTCACGGCCTACCGCGACGGGCCCGTCCTCCGCTTCCGCTCCACCCCGCCGTTGGGATAGTCCGACACATCTCGTACCGGTTGTGTCCGAATTGTCGTACGGGATGTGTCGCACTATCCCGGTTGGCCGGGCCAGGTGAGGACGTCGAAGCCGTCGGCGTTGACCGCGACCTCGGCCACGCCGCAGTTGGGGAGGAGGTGGGCCGCGACCAGATCGGTGCGCACGGAGCCGCCCAGACGGGGAAGGACGAAGGACATCACGCCGCCGTGGCTGAAGACGAGCACGGTCTCGCCGCGGTGCTGATCGGCGATCTCCATGAGTGCCTCGCGATAGCGGTCGATCACCTCCGCGCCGGTCTCACCGCCGGGGATGAAGGCATCCATGTCGCCGGCGAGCCAGGCGCGGTAGACCTCGCCGAGAGCCGGGTCGTCGTACGTCTTGCCGGCCAGGTCGCCGACGGAGAATTCCTGCAGGCCGTCGATCACCACCGCCTGCCGATCGAGTACGCCCGCGGCGATCTCTGCCGACTCCCTGGCCCGCTCCATCGTGCTCGAGAAGACGCGGGCGACCGGACGGTTGTGCAGCGACTCGGCCAGTGCCCGCGCCTGCTCCCGGCCACGCTCGCTGAGCCGGCCCCCGTCATCGGTGAGCAACTCGGGATGGTCGTACTCCGCGTCGCCGTGGCGCGCGACGAGGAGGGTCGCGGGACAGTGCAGGTCGCTCACGGGGAGACCATAAGCCGCTCTGCGAGGAGACGGAGGGTCTGCTCGCGTGCAGGGGCGGTGTCCGGAGCGGTTCCCTCGATCGCGCCGGCCACCGGATGGACCATCACCTCGTCGACGCCGAACTGGTCCGCGAGGGCGCGCACCTGCTCGGCAGCTGCCTCCGGCGCGCCGACGACCCAGCGCGAGAGCATCGACTCCGCGAGGCGGGTGTGTTCGGGGGGCAATGGTGCGGCCTCGGCCTCGCCGACGAGTTGCTGGGGGAGCAGTGCGCCACCCGTACGCAGTCGCACCATCGCGTGCAGGTTCGGCAGCGCCAGGCGGTGAGCCTCGTCGTCGGTTGCGGCGACGACCGCGTTGACCGTCAGGAAGGTCCGCGGGTGGGCGAGCGCCGCCGAGGCCTTGAACGAGGTGCGGTAGAGCTCCAGCGCCTCGGCGGTGCCGTTGCCGGAGAAGTGGTGCGCGAAGACGTACGGCAGGCCGCGCTCTGCCGCGAGGCGCGCCGAGTAGTCGGAGGAGCCGAGCAGCCACACCGTCGGCTCGGAGGACGCGTGTGGGGTTGCGTTGAGCGGGTGGGTCCGGCCGCCGACGGAGATGCCGGCCCCTCCGGGGCTCATCAGGGTGATGACGTTGTCGACGTACTCCGGGAAGTGGGCGACCGCGTCGTCCTCGGCGGCGACCGCACCCGCACGCAGGACGTACCTGGTCACCGGGTCGGTCCCCGGAGCCCGGCCGATGCCGAGATCGATCCGGCCCGGATGCGCGGCCTCGAGCAGCGCGAACTGCTCGGCGACGACGAGCGGCGCGTGGTTGGGGAGCATCACCCCGCCCGAGCCGACCCGGATCCGCTCGGTGGCACCGGCGACCATCGCGATCAGGACCGGCGGGTTGGTCGCTGCCACCGCGGGCATGTTGTGGTGCTCGGCGAGCCAATAGCGGGTGAAGCCCGCATCGTCGGCCACACGAGCCAGGGACCTGGTCGCGGCCACGGCGTCCCCGGTCGTCTGGTCGGAGCGGACGGGCACGAGGTCGAGGACGGAGAGCTGCACATCTGTGCAACGCGGACGGGGTGGGATGCCTTCCCGGACCGTGTGGCAGGCTTCGCGACATGGACGAAGGCGATATCGACGGCGACCTGGTCGAGGTGCTGTTCACCGAGGACCAGATCCACGCCAGACTCGCGGAGATGGCCGCCCAGATCGAGGCCGACTACGAGGGTCGCGACCTCCTGATCGTCGGCATCCTGCGCGGCGCGGTCATGGTGATGGCCGACCTCGCGCGCTCGTTCTCCCGCCATCTGGAGATGGACTGGATGGCGGTGTCGTCGTACGGCTCGGGTACGAAGTCGAGCGGCGTCGTCCGCATCCTCAAGGACCTCGACACCGACATCAGCGGCCGGCACGTGATGATCGTCGACGAGATCATCGACACCGGCCTGACCCTCTCCTGGCTCACCTCCAACCTGGCCAGCCGCAACCCCGCCAGCGTCGAGATCTGCACGCTGCTCCGCAAGCCCGAGGCACAGCAGATGCCGGTCGAGGTGAAGTACGTCGGGTGGGACATCCCCAACGAGTTCGTCGTCGGCTACGGCCTGGACTATCGGGAGCGCTACCGCAACCTGCGGTGTGTGGGCACGCTGGCGCCGCACGTCTACTCCTGACGTTCCGCGAACCGATGGCCCTTGCGAATCGTTCGCACGGCCGTCCTGTCCGAAGCCGGATCAGGGTTGGGCCGGTGCCTCTAGGCTCAGGTACGACCTGAGAGGATCGGACAGTGAAGCGAATTCTCCGCGGGCCCTGGATCTGGGCCGTGATCGCGCTCGTCGGCGTACTCCTGGCCCTGCAGTACCTCTCCCCGAACGGTGGCTACAAAGAGGTCACCACCGGGACCATGATCAGCCACATCAAGGACGGCTCCGTCAAGGAGATCACGTTCGTCGGTGGTGGCAGCCAGCAGATCCGGGCCGAGCTCGACAACGGCAAGAAGGAGATCGCCACCTGGGTCGACGGTCAGCAGGCGAGCCTGGCCAACCTCGCCCAGAAGCAGGTCGAGGCCGGCAAGATCAAGAAGTTCAACAGCAAGGTCGACCACCCGAGCATCTTCTCGTCGCTGTTGCAGACGCTGCTCCCGTTCGTCCTGATCGCGATCCTGTTCATCTTCTTGATGAACCAGGTCCAGGGCGGCGGCGGCCGGGTGATGCAGTTCGCCAAGTCCAAGGCGAAGCTGATCAGCAAGGACATGCCCAAGACCACCTTCGCCGACGTCGCCGGGTGCGAGGAGGCGATCGAGGAGCTCGGCGAGATCAAGGAGTTCCTGCAGGAGCCGGCGAAGTTCCAGGCCGTCGGCGCCAAGATCCCCAAGGGCGTGCTGCTCTACGGCCAGCCCGGCACCGGCAAGACCCTGCTCGCCCGCGCCGTCGCGGGTGAGGCCGGGGTGCCGTTCTACTCGATCTCCGGCTCGGACTTCGTCGAGATGTTCGTCGGCGTCGGTGCCTCGCGCGTGCGCGACCTTTTCGAACAGGCCAAGGAGAACGCTCCCGCGATCGTCTTCATCGACGAGATCGACGCCGTCGGTCGGCACCGTGGCGCCGGCATGGGCGGCGGCCACGACGAGCGGGAGCAGACCCTCAACCAGTTGCTCGTGGAGATGGACGGCTTCGACGTACGAGGCGGCGTGATCCTGATCGCGGCCACCAACCGTCCCGACATCCTCGACCCCGCGCTGCTTCGCCCGGGCCGTTTCGACCGGCAGATCTCGGTCGATGCCCCCGACCTCAACGGTCGCGAGAAGATCCTCAGGGTGCACGCCCGCGGCAAGCCGATGGCCGCCGACGTCGACCTGATGGCGGTCGCGAGGCGTACGCCCGGCTTCACCGGTGCCGACCTGGCCAACGTCCTCAACGAGGCCGCACTGCTGACCGCGCGCAGCAACGCCAAGCAGATCACCAACGACAGCCTCGACGAGGCCATCGACCGGGTGATCGCCGGCCCGCAGAAGCGGACCCGCTTGATGAGCGAGAAGGAGAAGCTGATCACCGCCTACCACGAGGGCGGCCATGCCCTCGTCGCCGCGGCGCTGCCCGGGACCGATCCCGTGCACAAGATCACGATCCTGCCGCGTGGACGAGCACTCGGCTACACGATGGTGCTGCCCGACGAGGACAAGTACTCCCAGACCCGATCGGAGCTGCTCGACCAGCTCGCGTACATGCTCGGCGGCCGTGCCGCCGAGGAGATGGTCTTCCACGACCCGACCACGGGCGCGGGCAACGACATCGAGAAAGCCACCTCGGTGGCCCGTGCGATGGTCACCCAGTACGGCATGACCGAGCGACTCGGCGCGATCAAGCTCGGCGAGAACAACGCCGAGCCGTTCCTGGGCCGCGACATGGGACACACCCGCGACTACTCCGAGGACGTCGCCGCGATCATCGACGACGAGGTCAAGAAGCTGCTCGCGAACGCCCACCAGGAGGCCTTCGACATCCTCGAGGAGAACCGCGACGTCCTCGACTCGCTGGTGCTCGCCCTCGTGGACAAGGAGACCCTCGACAAGGAGGAGGTCGCCGAGGTCTTCGAGCCGCTGCGCCGCCGCCAGGAGCGGCCCGCGTGGACCGGGTCGCCCGACCGTCGGCCGTCCTCGATCCCGCCGGTGGACATCCCGCAGGAGATCCTCGACCGCGCCAAGCTCTCCGACCCCGCCGACGCCGACATGGGCAACGTCAACGGCACTGCGGGTGCCGGCGCCGTGCTGACCCCGCCGTCCCCCGGTGGCGACGTGCACGATCCCGCGGTCGCGCCGCCGTCCGGCCAGTCGACGCCGCCGACGCCACCGACGCCGCCCACCCCGCCGGCTCCGCCCTCCGCCGGGTGAGCCGGATGGGTGTCGACCCGATCTCGTCCACGACCGGTGCCGTGGCTCCCTTCGATCAGCCTCGTGCAGAGGCGGCCGTGCGCGAGTTGTTGTACGCGATCGGTGAGGACCCCGCACGCGAAGGGCTCCGTGACACCCCGGCACGCGTCGCCCGGGCGTACGCCGAGCTCACCGCCGGCCTGCACATGCAGGCCGAGGACGTCCTGACCACGACCTTCGACCTCGGCCACGACGAGATGGTGCTGGTGCGTGACATCGAGCTGTGGTCGATGTGCGAGCACCACCTGGTGCCGTTCACCGGGGTGGCGCACGTCGGCTACATCCCCGCCGAGAGCGGCAAGATCACCGGACTGTCCAAGCTGGCCCGTCTCGTCGACGTCTACGCCAAGCGGCCGCAGGTCCAGGAGCGGTTGACCACCCAGGTCGCCGACGCGCTCGTCGAGATCCTCGACGCACGCGGTGTCATCGTCGTCATCGAGGCCGAGCACCTGTGCATGACGATGCGTGGGGTCCGCAAGGCCGGGGCCCGGACCGTCACCTCCGCCGTACGCGGTGTCATGCGCCAGCCCGCGACCCGCGCCGAGGCGATGTCCCTGATCAACGCGGGCGGATGACCCCGATGCTGCCGGCTGCACTGCCGCGGCGTCATGTGGCCGGACTCCCCGTGCTGGAGCGACCGCTGGTGATGGGCGTCGTCAACGTCACGCCGGGCTCCTTCTCCGACGGCGGTAGGTACGACCGCCCCGAGACCGCGATCGCGCACGGCCTCGAACTGGCCGCCGAGGGCGCCGACCTGCTCGACATCGGTGGCGAGTCGACCCGCCCCGGCGCGACCAGACCGGTCGTCGCCGAGGAGTTGGACCGCGTCATCCCGGTCATCACCGCGTTGAGTTCGGAGGGTCTGATCGTCTCGGTGGACACCATGCGGGCAGAGGTCGCGGCGGCCGCCCTCGCCGCCGGCGCGACGCTGGTCAACGACGTCTCCGGGGGGCTGGCCGACCCCGACATCCTCCGCGTCGTCGCAGAGGCGGGTGCGCCGTACGTCGCGATGCATTGGCGCGCCCACTCCGACGTGATGGCCCGGCGCGCGTCGTACGACGACGTGGTCGCCGAGGTGCGCGCGGAGTTGTCCGCACGGGTCGACGCCGCGCTCGCCGCCGGTATCCCTGCCGACCGCATCGCGGTCGACCCTGGTCTGGGGTTCGCGAAGACCGCGGATCACAACTGGACGCTGCTGCACGAGATGGCGCGGCTGGACCTGGGCCTGCCCGTGCTGGTCGGCTCGTCGCGCAAGTCGTTCCTCGGCGCTCTGCTGGCCGACGGGGCCGGCACCCCGCGTCCGGTGCTCGACCGGGAGGACGCGAACGTCGCGTTGACGACCCTGGCGGCGCTCGCCGGGGTCTGGGCGGTGCGGGTGCACGAGGTCCGGGCGAGCCTCGATGCCATCCGCGTGGTCGGGCGCTGGAGGGCCGCAGGTAGGGTCGAGGACGACCATGACTGACCCGACACACGACCTCCGCGGCGACCGGCTCGCCGTCCGAGGGATCCAGACGTTCGGACACCACGGGGTGTTCGACTTCGAGCGTCGCGACGGGCAGGAGTTCCTCATCGACCTCGAGATCGGACTGGAGACCGCGAGCGCGGCCGAGACCGACGACTTGTCGCGGACCGTCGATTACGGGAGCCTCGTGACCGAGGTGAAGAACGCAGTGGAGAAGGACCCCGTCGACCTGATCGAGACCCTTGCGCAGCGCATCGCCGATGTCTGCCTGGGACGAGACCGGGTCGAGTGGGCGGAAGTGACCGTGCACAAACCGCACGCGCCGATTGAGGCGACGTTCGCAGACGTCGCGCTCACGATCTACCGGAGTCGCAAGTGACCGAGTCCCCGAACCCCAACATCATCGACACCGACACCCTCACCGGTGAGATGCATCCGATCCGACGCGCGGTGCTGGCGATCGGCTCCAACCTCGGAGACCGCCGGATCAATCTGCAGGCCGCTGTCGACTCCCTGGCCGACACGCCGGAGGTGTGGGTGACGTCGGTGTCCCCCGTCTACGAGACCGAACCCGTCGACGCTCCCGAGGGATCCAAAGACTTCCTCAACGCGGTCGTACTCCTCGACACGACGCTGTCCGCACGCACGTTGCTCGATCGCGCCCACGCGATCGAGTCGGCGTACGGCCGCGAACGCGACGACCAGCCGCGCAACGCTCCGCGCACGCTCGACGTCGACCTCATCGTCGTCGGTGACCGCGTCTCCGACACCGACGATCTGGTGCTGCCCCACCCGCGAGCACACGAGCGGGCGTTCGTGCTGGTGCCGTGGCACGCCGTCGAGCCCGACGCCGAACTGCTCGGCCACGGACCGATCGCGGACCTCCTCGAGAAGACCGGGCGGGAGGGCGTCGCGCTGCGCGACGACATCGAGCTGCAGGTGCAGTGAGCACCCCCGAGCCCGAGGACGGTCCTCCGAAGGGTCGTCTGGAGCCCAGCGGACCCGGCCCGATCGCGATCTTCGCGGGGATCGGCCTGATCCTGGGTTGGAGCATCCGAGCCATCGCGTTGCACCAGGACACCACCGAACCGACGGTGAGCTGGGTGTCGGTCGCGATCGTGTTCTTCCTCGCCGCGATCGTCGGCTGGACCGCCTTCCACACCGCGCGTTCCCGTCGGGAAGGGATCCGGCTGGCACCGCACCGCGCGGTGAACCGGCTCGTCCTGGGGAAGACGTGTGCGCTCGCCGGCGCCCTGATCGCGGGTGGGTACTTCGGATTCGCGCTGGCCCACGTCAATGCCGCCGGTGCGGACGCGGCGTCGAGTCAGCTGTGGCACTCGGTCGCCGCAGGGATCGGCGGAGTGTGCCTGGTGGTGGCGGCTCTGCTGCTCGAGCAGGCGTGTCGCGTCCCACCGGAGGACCGTTAGCGACTTACCCTCGGGTATGGCCGCACGTACGCCCGCCCGTCGTCGTCAACGCAGTGTCCGGGTCACCGTCTCGGTCGCCCTCCTCGCCCTCGGCACCGTCCTGGTCGTCGCGGCGCTTCCGACCCGGTCCTTCGTGTGGACCGGCGCGGCCGCTGTGGTGGCACTGGGGTGCGCCTGGGCCGCGCTGCGGATGATGTGGACAGAGGTGCTCCAGTCGCGTCGCGAGAACGCCGTCGACCGGGCGGCCGCCGCGAGCGCGTACCGCACGCTGTTCAGCAGACGCGCGGCCGAGCACGCCGAGTTCACCACCGCGATGACCGAGCGGCTGGCCGAGGCCCAGCAGACCGTCCACGAGCTCGAGGGTGCGCTCGGTCAGGAGCAGAAGCGCGCCGCGCTCATCCAGTCGCAGTTGACCGACAGCAACCGCCGACTGGACGAGACCCGCTCCCAGCTCAGCGATCTCACCGTCGAGCACGACCGGCTCATCGCCGACCACGCTGTCACCTCCGCTGCCCTCGCCTCCCTCGAGGAGCGCACCATCGGCAAGCACTCCCGCTCCGCCTGATCAGCCCGCGCAGACCCATGTACGCAAGCGCTGGTGCGTCGGCACGCCGTCCCCGCCCTTGTACACAAGCTCTACTGCTTGTCTACAAGGACTGGGAGGACCGATTTCCGCACTAACGCCCCAACCACATGTACGCAAGCGCTGGTGCGCCCCCGGCGCGTCCTAACCCTTGTGCACAGGCAATAACCCCGCGTTACATGGGTTCTGGCGCGGCATCTCCCTCGCGCACCGAGGCGCGGAGTTGGGCGTGTACGCCGTCAGGGGTGAGGACGCCGGCGAAGCGGGGGCCGTCGGTGACGCCGACCATCGCTTTGTCCTCGCGCATCATCAGGGCCATCGCGTCCTCGAGGGTGGCGGAGACGTCGACCGTGCCGGCCAGTGCGGCAGCCGCGACTCCGTCCATGGGCTGCAGGTGGGCCGGGTCTATGGGGGTGACGGAGAGGCGGCGCAGGCCGCGGTTGCCGCCCACGAACTCGGCGACGAAGTCGTCGGCGGGGTGACCGAGGAGCTCGGCAGGGGTGGCGTACTGCGCCAGCCGGCCGCCGACGGCGAAGACCGCGACCCGGTCGCCCATCTTCACCGCCTCCTCGATGTCGTGGGTCACGAACATCACCGTCTTGCCGAGCTCGCGCTGGAGCCGGAGGAATTCGTCCTGCAGCCGGGCGCGTACGACGGGGTCGACGGCGCTGAAGGGCTCGTCCA
>DASVMH010000085.1:0-12132 GCA_036384455.1 Marmoricola sp.
GCGATCACTCCGCCGCCGCGCGGCGGTCCTCGTACGGCGTGGACAGCACGACGGTGGTGCGCGTCGACACGTTCGCGACGGCGCGTACGCGGCCGAGGAGGTCTTCGAGCGCGGCGGGCGTCGTCGTCTGCACCTTGAGGATGTAGGACTCCTCCCCCGCCACCGACCAGCAGGACTCGATCTCCCGGATCTCGGCCAGCAGGTCGGGATAGTTGTCGGGGTGGGCCACGTCGATCGGCGTGATCGAGATGAAGGCGGTCAACGCCATGCCGAGCGCCGCCGGATCGATCAGCGCGCGGTATCCGCTGATCACGCCCGCCTTCTCGAGCCGCTTGACGCGCTGATGGACCGCTGACGTCGACAACCCGGTCGCCTTGCCGAGGTCGGTGTAAGACATCCGGCCATCGGTGGCGAGAAGGCGCAAGATCTCCCGATCGGTCTTCTCCACGCGCAAAGACTACTGTCGGAATCGGGCAGAATGCAGGGGTGAATCATCGTGAGACGACCCTGCCCGAGTTCAGCGTCGTCGACGCCGCGTCAGCGGACGCGCAGTTCGCCATGCGCCGCTACGTCGAGGAGTTGCTCGGCCGGCTGCCGCACGGGTTCACCGTCGAGGAGGCGCTGGCGACCGCCGAGGTCGCCTACAACCCGCCCGCAGGGCTCTTCGTCGTCGCGGCCGGGGATCCGCACCCCGTCGCCGGCGGCGCGCTGCGTTTCCTCGACGAGACCCGGGCGGAGGTCAAACGGATGTGGGTCGACCCCGAGGCGCGTGGTCGCGGCCTGGCGACGCAGTTGCTGGCCCGCCTCGAGCAGCTCGCGCTCGAGCACGGCCGATCGGTGATGGTGCTCGACACCAACACCGGGCTGGCTGCGGCCGTACGCCTCTATGAGCGCGAGGGGTATTCCCGCATCCCCCGTTACAACGACAACCCCGACGCCGACGTGTGGTTCGAGAAGGCGCTCAGGTCGCGTTCGTGACGGCGAGGAAGGCGTCGATCACCGTGTCGTAGAGGCGGCGGGTCTCCTGGGCCATCTGGCTGCGGCCGTGGAGGTCGTCGAGGCCGATGTCGTCCCACGAGCCGACGCCGCCGAAGACCCACGCCGTCATCGCGCCCGCCAGCAGCCGGGTCCGGGGTAGCGACAGCGTGCCCGCCGGGGCGATGTCGGAGTGGTACGGAAGCTCCGGACGGTCCGTGCCGAGCTGGAACCGAGCCTCGTCGAACCGGTCGCGCCAGTTGCTCAGCCCGTGCGAGGAGGCGAAGGCGCCGATGTCCTCCAGAGCGTGATCGAGCGCTGCCGTGGCCAGGTTGACGCCGGGTGCGGCCAGGACGGTGGTCCCCGCGTTGAGGTCGTACGCCAGCCGTACCGACCAGACCCGCTGGTCCGGCGCCTCGGGCGCGGTGGCGTCCCAGGTCGCGCCCCAGCTGCGGCGGCCGCGACGGGTGGTCCCGGCGAGCGCCCACCGCGCGCCGTCGGTCACCGGAGCGTCCTCGGCACTCGGCGCGTGCGCGTCGAGCAGGGAGAGGCCGAGGATCTTCTCGTTGCGAAGGTGCTCGAACCACTCGGCGGTGTCGGTGAACCGGATCTCCTGGGGGCGCCAGCGGCCCCTGCGGTCGACGATCGTCAGCGCGTTGACGTGCTGGAACGTCGAGTTGCCCTCGAGCAGCGACGGGGCCGGGGCATCGGGGGTGGTCAGACAGGCGTTGCCGTGCAGCGCGAGCGCCATCAGGGCCGCCAGCTGACCGTTCACAGCCGGACCGTATCCGGCGGCGTCCCGCGTCGGTGGGACGACGCGCCCGGACGCTGCGGATACGCTCGCCCAATGGCCGAACAGTCGCTGATGCTGCTCGATACCGCGTCGTTGTACTTCCGGGCCTTCTTCGGGGTCCCTGACAGTGTCCGCGCCCCCGACGGCACCCCGGTCAACGCGGTGCGCGGGCTGATGGACTTCATCAGCCGGCTGGTCACGCAGTATGGGCCGACGCACCTGGCGTGCTGCTGGGACAACGACTGGCGCCCCCAGTGGCGCGTCGATCTGGTGCCGTCCTACAAGGCCCATCGGGTCGTCGAGGAGACACCGGACGCCTCTCCCGACGTCGAGGAGGTGCCGGATCCGCTGCAGGTGCAGGTGCCGATCATCCTCGACGTGCTGGCGGCGTACGGCATCGCGGTCGTGGGCGCCGAACACATGGAGGCCGACGACGTGATCGGCACCCTGGCGACCGGTGCCGGGATGCCGGTCGACATCGTCACCGGCGACCGCGACCTCTTCCAGCTCGTCTCCGACGCCGACCGCGTGCGCGTGCTCTATACGGCGCGCGGCGTCGGGAAGCACGAGGTGCTCACCGACGAGGCGGTGGTCGCGAAGTATTCGGTGCTCCCCCAGCAGTACGCCGACTTCGCCACCATGCGCGGCGACTCCTCCGACGGCCTGCCGGGCGTGGCCGGCGTCGGGGAGAAGACCGCCGCGTCGCTGCTGCTGAAGTACGGCGACCTGACCGGCATCGTCGCCGCCGCGACCGACGAGACCTCCGACATGGCGCCTGGCCCGCGCCGCAAGATCCTCGACGCCCTGGACTATCTCGCCGTCGCGCCGACGGTCGTCGCCGTCGTACGAGACCTGGACCTCGGCGACCCCGACCTCTCCTTGCCCTCAGCTCCGGCCGACCCGGCGGCCGTGGCCGCGCTGCAGGAGCAGTGGGGTCTCGGCTCCTCCGTCGAGCGGCTCACCGAGGCGCTCGGCTCAGCAATATCGGCTCAGTAATAGACGAATGAGCTCAGGTCACGTTCCTTGCGCAGATGTGACTTGCTGACGTGCTTCTTGCCGTGGCTCTTCCACGTGATCCTCAGCCGGGTGAACACTCGGCCGTGCACGTCCTGATAATTGCGCCGTGCCGGATGAGTGAACTTCACGTGCACCCTGCGGTGCCCGTCGTGCACCTCATCGGTCCACCACAATCGGGCGGTCCCCGATGCGGAGTGCGCCCCCCAGTGCTTCCAGTGGATGTGGTCGAGGTCCTCCTGCCCGTCCCAACAGTCGGTGATGACCATGGTCGGTCGCCGGGACGCCGACGAGCAGTTGTCGACGACCTTCGGGGTGGCCCGGTGTCCCTTCGCAGGTGCCGCCTGGCCGCTGGCCGCCAGCCCGAAGCTGCCGAGGACGAGGATGACTGCCAGCAGGGCGCCCAGCGCGGAACGACTTCTCACGCCCCGAGGCTAACGTACGAAATGTCCGAATAGCGCGGTTCGCGTCTGCCGGGATCTCGCGGCGGGCTCCGCTATTCCGAGAGGGAGGAGTACGCCACCACTCCCCTGCGCAGGCGGCCGGCGGCCTCGTGGGCGTTCGCGCGCAGCTCGCCGGGTCCGGCGGCGTCGGCGACCTGGTCGACGAAGTCGAGGAGTTGCTTGGTCTGGCGTACGAAGTCGCCCGCGGCCATGCCCGAGGCGTCCAGCACGTCGTCGAGGTCGTCACCCTCGGCCCAGCGGAAGGCGGTCCAGGCGAAGCCGAGGTCCGGCTCGCGCAATTGATCGAGCTTGAAGTCCTTCTCCAGGGCATCCAACTGGCCCCACAGGTGCACCACCTGACCGAGCACCTCGCGGACCCGGCCGCCCGGCAGCCGGGGCGCGTCCTGGTCGTCGGGGCGCCGGGATTCGAAGACGAGCGCGGAGAGGACGCTGGCCAGCTCGGAGGGGTTGAGGCCGTCGAGCAGCCCGGTGCGCAGCGCCTCGGCGGCGACCAGGTCGAGCTCGTTGTAGATCCGCATCAGGGTGCGGCCGCGCTCGGTGACCTCGTCCCCACGGAGATAGTCGAGCGAGGTGAGCACCTCGCAGATCCGGTCGAAGTGCCGGGCGATCGTGTTGGTGCGCTGCTCGATCCGGCGGCGCAGTGTCGCCGCGTCCCGCTCGAGCTTGAACCAGCGCTCCGCCCAGCGCGCGTGATCCTCCCGGTCGGGGCAGTCGTGGCAGGGGTGGCGGCGCAGCTCGGCGCGCAGGTCGGCGATCTTGGCGTCGGCAGCGGTGTCGCGCCCACGCGCCTCACGCACCACGGCCGGCCGATCGGCGAGGTGTCCGGCGCGGTCGCGCAGCGCGCTGGCGAGGTCGCGGCGCGACTGCGGGTTGCGGCCGTTGAACGACTTCGGGATCCGCATCGTCGCCAGCGGTTCGACGGGTGTGCTGAAGTCGGGCAGGCCGAGCCGGCGGGCGTGCCGGTCGACGGTCAGGACGTACGGCCGCGGCCCGTCGTCCCCGCGATTGCCGGGGTCGATGACCAGCGCGATGCCTGCGAAGCGGCCCGACGGCACGTCGATCACGTCGCCGGGTCGCAACGCCTCCAGCGACTCGAGCACCGCCTTGCGCCGATCGGCACGCCGCGACTTCGCCAGGCCGGACTCCACGTCGGAGAGCTGTCGGCGCAGCCCGGCGTACTCCATGAAGTCGCCGCGGTCGCAGGTGGCCGCCTCGGCGTACCCCGCCAGTGCGTCGTCACTCTTGCGCAGCTGGCGGGCCAGGCCCACGACGGCCTTGTCGGCCTGGAACTGCGCGAACGACGACTCCAGCAGTTCGCGGGCCCGCTCGCGCCCGACCTGGTGCACGAGGTTGACGGCCATGTTGTACGAGGGCCGGAAGGACGACCGCAACGGATAGGTACGCGTGGAGGCGAGTCCGGCGACCGTACGCGGATCGACGCCCTGCTGCCACAGGACCACCGCGTGTCCCTCGACGTCGATGCCGCGGCGGCCGGCGCGTCCGGTGAGCTGGGTGTACTCCCCCGGCGTGATGTCCGCGTGGGTCTCGCCGTTCCACTTCGAGAGCCGCTCGAGGACGACCGACCGCGCGGGCATGTTGATGCCCAGGGCGAGGGTCTCGGTGGCGAAGACGACCTTGCACAGGCCGCGGGAGAAGAGCTCCTCGACGCACTCCTTGAAGGTCGGCAGCATGCCGGCGTGGTGGGCCGCGACGCCACGGGTCAGGCCGTCGAGGAACTCGTGGTAGCCGAGCACGTCGAGGTCGTCGTCGGGCAGGTGCCGGCAGTGCTCCTCGACGAACGCGTAGATCTCGTCGCGCTCCTCCGGGCTGGTCAGCCGCAGGTTGGCGTTGAGGCACTGCTGGACGGCCGCGTCGCAGCCGATCCGGCTGAAGATGAAGACGATCGCGGGCAGCAGCCCGGCGCCGTCGAGCTTCTCCACGACCTCGGGCCGCGAGGGGATCCACACGCGGCGGCCGTTGCCGACGTTGCGGCCGCGGTTGTGGCCACTCCCCTTCGGGCTGCGCCGGTCGCGGATGCGTTTGCTGGCCCAGTCGTCGCGGGCGACCCGCATCAGCTCGGGGTTGACCTTCGCCTCGCGCTGTTGGGCGCTCTCCTTGGTGGGGTCGCCGGTGCGCTCGTCGGCGAAGAGGTCGTACATCCGGCGGCCGACGAGCACGTGCTGGAAGAGCGGGACCGGCCGGCGCTCCTCGAGGATGGTCCGGGTCTCGCCGCGGACGGTGCCGAGCCACTCGCCGAACTCCTCGACGTTGCTCACGGTCGCCGAGAGCGCGACCAGCGCCACCGAGTCGGGCAGGTGGATGATCACCTCCTCCCAGACCGCGCCGCGCATGCGGTCGGCGAGGTAGTGCACCTCGTCCATCACGACGTAACCGAGCCCGGTCAGCGTGTGCGAGCCGGCGTAGAGCATGTTGCGCAGCACCTCGGTGGTCATCACCACGATCGGTGCCTCGCCGTTGACGGAGTTGTCACCGGTGAGCAGCCCGACCCGGTCGGCGCCGTAGCGCTCGACGAGGTCGTGGAACTTCTGGTTGGACAGTGCCTTGATCGGCGTCGTGTAGAACGCCTTGTGGCCCTCCTGGAGTGCCTGGTGGATCGCGAACTCCCCCACCACCGTCTTGCCGGACCCGGTCGGGGCCGCCACCAGCACGGAGTGGCCGGCGGCCAGTTCGCGGCAGGCGCGTACCTGGAAGTCGTCGAGCGGGAAGTCCAGCAGTGCGGCGAAGTCCTCGACGGCGCTCGTCATGGCACCAACACCCGCAGTGCCGCGGGCTGGACCTCGACGGTCATCGGCAGCGGGCCGAGGCGCTCGCCGTCGGCGTACGCCACGATGCCGGGTGCCGCGATCGTGACCGAGCGCGCCGCGATGTGCCGGTACGCCGGGTGCGTCACGTGGGTGCCCCTGAACAGCTTGGGGTAGGTCGCCACGAGGTCGACCCGCGAGATCGGCTCGATGATGACGATGTCGAGGATGCCGTCGTCGACGACCGCGCCCTCGGCGATGCGCAGCCCGCCGCCGAAGGAGGGGGTGTTGCCGATCGATACGAGCATCGCCTCGAAGCGCTCCTCGTGGCCGTCGACGTCGAGGACGTACGGGATCGGTGTGAAGGTGCGCAGCTCGGCGAGCGTGGCGAAGTTGTAGCGCATCTGCCCCCGCGGCCAACTCATCTGGTTGGCGCGCTCGTTGACGATCGCGTCGAATCCGGCGGCCAGCACGGTCAGGAAGTAGCGGCTGCCGGCCCGGGCGAGATCGATGGTCCGCTCCCGCCCGGTGATCACCACGTCGGCGGCGGCCGCCGGGTCGTCGCGTGGGATCCCGAAGTGCCGGGCGACGTCGTTGCCGGTGCCCGACGGGATCACCCCGAGCCTCGTGTCGGTGTGCGCGAGCGCCTGGGCCACGGCGTGCAGCATCCCGTCGCCTCCGACGACCACGACCGACTCGACGCCGGCCTCGACACACTGCCGGGCCAGCTCGGTGGACTCGGCCTCGTCGGCGCCGCGCAGGTTGCGGACGACGAACCCCGCGTCGCGCAGCCGCGGCAGCACCACCTCGGCGGTCCGTGCGCCGCGCCCCCTGCCCGACGTCGGGTTGGTCAGCAGGGCGATCTCGCGGGGCACGGATCCGACCCTATCGACCCGGGTGCCACCGATCAGGTCGGACGCGACCGCGGCGCGTTCTGCGCCGTGTTGGCCGGGTCGGAGACGACGACCGACCCCAGGGCCGCATCGATCGCGGCGAGCACGTCGGCATCCAGGCGTACGCCACTGGCGCCGATGTTGTCCGCGATCTGCTCGGGCCTCGACGCGCCGACCAGGGCTGCGGCGACGTTGTCGTTCTGCAGCACCCAGGCGACGGCGAGCTGGGCCATCGTCAGCCCGGCGTCGCGGGCGATCGGCTCGAGCTGGGCGACCCGGGTGAGGACGTCGTCGGTGAGCAGCCGGGCGATGAAGTTCGCGCCGCCCTGGTCGTCGGTCGCACGGGAACCGGCCGGCGGCGGCTGGCCGGGCTTGTACTTGCCGGTCAGCACACCCTGCGCGATCGGCGACCACACGATCTGGCTGATCCCGAGCTCCGCGCAGGTCGGCACCACCTCGGCCTCGATGACCCGCCACAGCATCGAATACTGCGGCTGACTGGAGATGAGCTGGAAGCCGAGGTCCTTGGCGAGCGCGTGGCCGGCGCGGATCTGGTCGGCGGTCCACTCGGAGACGCCGATGTAGAGGGCCTTGCCCGCGCGTACGACGTCGGCGAAGGCCTGCATCGTATCCTCGAGCGGCGTCTCGGTGTCGTATCGGTGCGCCTGGTAGAGGTCGACGTGGTCGGTCTGCAGCCGGGTCAGGGAGCCGTTGATCGACTCCATGATGTGCTTGCGGGAGAGGCCGGAGTCGTTGGGGCCGCCGGGGCCGGTGGGCCAGTAGACCTTCGTGAAGATCTCCAGCGACTCGCGCCGCTCCCCCTTGAGCGCCTCGCCCAGCACGGTCTCCGCGCGGGTGTTGGCGTAGGTGTCGGCGGTGTCGAAGGTGGTGATGCCGGCGTCGAGCGCCGCGCGTACGCATGCGTTGGCGGCGTCGGCCTCGACCTGCGAGCCGTGGGTGATCCAGTTGCCGTACGCGATCTCGGAGATCCGCAGGCCGCTGTTGCCGAGGTATCGATGCTCCATGGCCCGAACCTACTCGTCGACGGATGAGGGCCCGTCGATCGGGGAGGCCTCGTCGTCGGCCCAGGTGGTGGCCTCGCGGTGGCGGCGGCGGTCGACGAGTCGGGCAACCACTTCGGAGATGAGGAAGAGGACCGTCATCGGGATGGCGAGCATCAGCATCGAGAACGGGTCGGTCGAGGGCGTCGCGACGGCGGCGAAGATGAACGTGCCGACGATGATCCAGGAGCGGTACCTCGTCAGGGTGGCGCCGCGCAGGACGCCGGCCAGGTTGAGCAGCACGACGAAGAGCGGGATCTCGAAGGCGACCCCGAAGACCAGCAGCATCCGGACGAGGAAGGAGAAGTATTCGTCGACGTTGACGAGGTTCTGCACGCTGCTCGGGGTGAAGCTGATCAGCACCTGCAGGCCCTTGGGCATGATCCAGTAGCCGACCGCGACCCCGGCGAGGAACAGCGGGCCGGCGACGGCCGCGAAGATCCGGCTCCACTTGCGCTCGTTGGGGTGCAGGCCGGGCAGGATGAACGCCCAGATCTGATAGAGCCAGTAGGGGCTGGTGCCGATGAGCGCGGCGGCACCGCAGATCTTGAACTGCAGCATCAGGGGGCCGGCGACGCCGCTGACGTACGGCATCGTGACGCGCGAGTGCCCGAGCATGTGCCGCGCCTGGTTGTAGGGGTGCAGCAGCAGACTGTAGAGCTGGTGGTAGAAGACGAACGCGACGATCAGCGCGACGATCAGGAACGCACACGAGCGCATGAGGCGTGCGCGCAGCTCGCGGAAGTGGTCCGCGAGGGACATCCGGCCGCCTTCGCCGACGGCGTCGCGTGGCTTTCCCCGGAACAGGTCCAGGGCTCCCAGGACGGACAAGGCCGAAGTGGTCAGTCGGTGGTGTCGCGCGAACGCTCGGCGTCGACGGACCCGGTCGGTGCCTTGTCGCCGGACGCCTCGATCTGACGGGCGGCGGTCGTGTCGGTCGTGGCCGCGGGCTCGTCATCGTCGTCGTCGATCAGGCCCTTGGTCTCGGCCTTGAAGATCCGCAGGGCGCGGCCGCTGCCGCGGGCCAGCTCCGGGAGCTTCTTGGCGCCGAAGAGCAGCACGAGGACGGCCAGGATCAAGATGATCTCTGCGGGGCCGATATCCCTGAACATGTGCATGCCTCTATTCCTCGGGTACCCGGCTCTCGCCGGATGACCTTCCGAGTCTATCCCTCGGCGGCTGCCACCCCGCCCCCAGATCCGCCGAGACCCCAAAACTCTGACGCCTTTTTGCGCCGAGACCCCAAAACTCTGACGGCTTTTGATGCCGAGTCCAAAACCCGCCGGGGTGGGTTTTGGACTCGGTGTGTTTTTCCGTCAGAGTTTTGGGGTCTCAGGGTGTTTTTGCGTGAGAGTTTTGGGGTCTCAGCGCTCGTAGTGGGCCAGGGCGGCGCGGGCACGATCTGAGACGGCGGTGGCGAGCGAGGCCGGGGCGAGGATGCGTACGTGCGGGGCCAGGCCGAGGACCAGGCGGATCAGCCAACGCTCGTCACTGGCCGCGAGGGTGACCTCGAGTCCGCCGTCGGCACTCTCCGCGACGGCGGTCACCGGGTAGTAGTCCGCCACCCAGCGGGCCCGCGGGGCCACCGCGAGGCGGACCTCCACGTCGTCGGGTCCGGCCGAGAAGAGCCCGTCGGAGAGATCGAGCGGCGGCTCGTCGGAGCGGGCACGGGTCGCCTCGAGGGTCGTGACCGCGTCGATCCGGTCGAGCCGGAAGGTGCGCCGGCCCTGTGCGAGATGACACCACGCATCGAGGTACGTGTGCCCGTCGTGCCCGAAGACGGCCAGCGGATCGACGGTACGAGCAGACGCCTCGTCGCGGGACGGCACGAAATACGTGATCGACACCTGCCGATCCGCGCTGATCGCGGCCTCGAGCGCGCGGCGTACGCCCACGATCTCGTCGGGTACGGCACGTTCCTCGGCGCCCACCGGGGCCGGCCCGGCGTCGGCGGCGGCCCGCTCGATCTTGTCGAGGACCCGGTCGATGACGTCGCGCGGCGCCTCGCCACCGCTGTCGCGCAGGGTGCGCAGCGCGACGGTCAGGGCGGCCGCCTCGGTGCTGCCCAGGCGCAGCGGCCGGGTGAGGTATTCGGCGTTGCCGATCCGTACCTGACCGTCGGGGTCGTCCTCGAAGGACTCGAAGTTGAGGTCGATCAGGTCGCCGGGGCCGAGCCCGGGCAGCCCGCACATCCACAGCACCTGCAGGTCGCGGCGCAGCTGCTCCGGCTCGAGCCCGAAGTCGGCGGCGATCTCGCGCAGCGGGCGGTCCTGCCGCTTCTGGAGGTACGGCACCAGCGCGAGCAGCCGGGTCACCTGATCCTTCGCGCTAGGCACGAGCGCCCACCAGGGTCCGCAGTCGGGTGACGACCTCGGTGCGCAGCTCCTCGGGACCCTCCACGACGACGTCGTCGGCATAGCCGAGCAGCTCGGAGACCGCCCGCCACTCCCCCAGGCTGACATGGATCCGGTCCCAGCCGGGGCGCGCCTCCTCCTCGATCCGGCGGGCGCGACGGCGCAGCCCGACGGCACGGCCGGTACGCGCGCGTACGACTGCCTCGACGTAGTGCGGCGACGGGGTGCTCAACCGCTTGGCGAGCACCTGCAGGTCGGTGCCGGGCGGGACCTCGAACGCCCCGCGCGCGCCGACGGTCTCGACGGGTCCGTCGATGCGGCTGAGCCGGAACATCCGCGGCTCGTCACGGTCGCGGTCGTGGCCAACGACGTACCACCGGTGCTGGGAGGTGATCACGCCCCACGGCTCGAGGTGCCGCTCGGTGACCACGGTCTCCCCCGCCCGGCGGTAGTTGAAGCGGACCCGGCGCCGGTCGACGGTCGCGCGGTAGAGCACGTCGAAGGCGGGGTCGTCGGCGGGCAGCGTCGGACGGACCCGGTCGATCGCGTCGCGGTCGACGTCGAAGCCGGCTGCACGCAGTTTGAGCAGTGCCGTCGAGGTGGACGCGGCCAGGCCGGCGTGCTGCCACACGCGCGCGGCCAGGCCCAGGACGGCGACCTCGTCGTTGGAGCTGTTCGCGTAGTCCTCGACGGACTCCCGGATCCGCTGCTTGCTCACGTAGTTGCGCGAGACGAGCAGCAGGATCACCAGGTTGAGCAGGCGCTCCGACTTCGTCGCGGACATGGGCCCGAGCCTAGGTGATCGCCGAAGGTGGAGCCCGCTCGATTTAGGGGTTTCCACGGATGCCCGGCCGGCCCTGCGGACCTAGGTTGGGGTGCCTCCGTCACCAGTCTCGCGATCCCCCAGGACTGACCATGACCCATCTCCCCCATGGGCGGCGCCTTCTCGGCGCCTTCGGCGTCCTCGTGCTCGCCGCCGCCCTCACCACCGTGCCGACGGCAGGGGCCACCCCGGCGCTGCCGGACCTGACGTCGCTCCCCGGCACGGTCACCTACACGCCGGGTGCCGCGACCGCCAACGTGGTCGTCACCCTCAAGAACGCCGGTGCGGGGAACGCCTCCGCGTCGAAGGAGACCGCGACCCTGACGTATGGCGGCACCGCGCATCAGGTCTACACATGGACGATGCCTCGCCTGCTCGCCGGGCGTACGCGCGTGTTCCGCTTCCCGATCGCCGTGCCGACCTCGCTGGGTGTCGGTGAGCACGCGGTCAGGGTCTGCGTCGACACGGCCAAGCAGGTGACGGAGAGCAACGAGGCGAACAACTGTGCGCTGGTCGCCGATCTCGTCGTCTACAAGACCGGCACCCCCTTCGACATCGGGCCCGCTGCGACGCGGTTCGTCGCGTACGTGCCCTCGACGTACAAGCCGGGGACGAAGGCGCGGCTGCTGATCTGGCTACACGCATGCGGCGGGCGAAGCGCCGACGACATCTGGACCGTCGCCGACTGGTGGGGCTACAACTACATCGCGGTCGCGCCGCTGGCCCGCGAAGGCAAGTGCTGGAACGTCAACGACGACCCTGCGTTGGTCCTGGCCACCATCGCGGAGGCCGAGAAGGATTTCACCATCGCGCCCCGCCGGGTCTTCATCGGCGGCTACTCCTCGGGCGGTGACCTCGCCTACCGCACCGCGTTCTACAACTCGACCAGGTTCGCCGAAGTGCTCGCGATGAATACCTCACCGTTCCGCGACACCGGCTCGACGGCCGCCGAGTCGCTGGCTGCGGCGACCACGAAGTTCCACGTCTTCCACC
>DASVMH010000086.1:0-5037 GCA_036384455.1 Marmoricola sp.
CGACGGTGACCCGCGAGGTCACGGCTGCGGTGACGAGGTCTGACGACGGCCCGGTGACTTGGCTGACACTCGCCCGCCCCGAGGCGATGAACGCGCTCAGCGATCAGGTGGCGGCCGAGCTCGACGCTCACCTGGCCGGGATCGAGACCGACCGCGACGTGCGCGTCGTGGTCGTGACCGCCACCGGGCGTGCCTTCTGCGCCGGTGCCGACCTCAAGGAGGTGCTCGGCTCCGACGGTCAGCTCGACCCGCGACGCCTCCTCGACTTCGAGGCGCGACTGGCCGCTGTGTTCGGGCGACTGGCCGCGCTGCCCAAGCCCGTGATCGCCGCGCTCAACGGCATCACGATGGCCGGCGGACTCGAGCTGGCCCTGCACTGCGACCTGGTCGTCGCCTCCTCCGAGGCACGGATCGGCGACGGACACATCAACTACGGCCTTCTCCCTGGCGCCGGGGGTGCCGCCCGACTGCCGCGAGTGGTCGGAGCGACTCGGGCGAAATACCTCGCCTTCACCGGCGCCCTCCTGCCAGCCGATCAGGCACAGGCCATCGGCATCGTCAACGAAGTCGTCGCACCCGACCAGCTCGCGGCCCGCACTCAGGAGCTCGCGGCCTCGATCGCGCGCCGCAGCCCCAGCGCCTTGCGCCTGTTCAAGCAGGCCATCGACGACGGGCTCGACCAGCCACTCGAGACGGCGCTGCGCCTGGAGCGTCTCGTCACCGCCGAGCACCTGCTCAGCGGCGACGTCCAGGAGGGCCTACGCGCCTTCGGGGAGAAGCGAGAGCCCGTCTTCCCGAGCGCCACCTCACCATCAACCAGTCCTGCAGGGAGCAATCGATGACCCATGACGACCACGACGACCACGAGGAGCTCGAGCAGTTCCGCAGCATCGTGCGCTCCTTCTCGCGGAGAGCCTTCGCCGACACCTACCTCGGTCGGGCGAAGCGTGGGGAGTACCCGCGCGACACACTGAAGGAGCTGGCCAAGAACGGTTTGCTCGGGCTCTGCATCCCGGAGGACAAAGGGGGCCAGGGCGCTGGTCTGCAGGCACTCGGCATCGCCTGCGAGGAGGTCGCGTACGCCGACCCCGGCGTGGCCTACCAGATGTTCGGCGCCAACGTCGCCGCCGACTTGATTCTGCACAACGGCACGGCCGAGGTGGTCGAGTCGTGGCTCGGCCCGCTCCTCGCGGGCGAGGCGGTCTGCGCTATCGCGCTTACCGAGCCCGGCTCGGGATCCGACGCCCAGGCGCTGGCCGCCAAGGCCACGCCGGTCGACGGCGGCTGGATGCTCTCGGGTGAGAAGACCTCGATCACGCAGGCGCCGGCCGCCGACGTGTCGATCATCGTTGCCCGCGAGTCCGACACCGGACGGATCAGCGCCTTCGTCGTACCGATGACCTCTCCCGGCCTGTCCGGACAGTCCTTCGAAGACCCCGGCTTCCGGTCCGTCGGCCGCGGCTCGATCGCCATGGACGACGTCTTCGTGTCCCCGGAGCAGCGGCTCGGCAGCGGCGGCGACGGCTTCGCGATGATCATGCGCGAGTTCGACCTCAGCCGCACCCTAATCGCGTTCATGTGCCTGGGCATGGCCGAGCGGGCCATCGACCTCACTGTCGAGCACATCAAGGGCCGCACGTCGTTCGGCAGGCCGCTCAGCCACTACCAGGGCGTCACCTTCCCGCTGGCCGAGCACCTGACCTACATCGCCGCGGTGCGCGCGCTCGCGTGCGCGGTGCTGGACGCCCGTGCCGGGGGACGACCTCACACCGTCGAGGCGGCAATGCTCAAGTGGTGGGCGCCACAGGTCGGCTTCAACGCCGTGCAGGAGTGCGTCGTCCTCCACGGACACCTCGGCTACTCCGAGGAGATGCCGCTCCAGGCGCTCCTGCGTGACGTCTCTGGTTTCCAGATCGGCGATGGCACCCCCCAGATCCAGAAGTTGATCATCGCGCGGGCTGCCATCGGCCCCGAGGTCATGGCGCGCTGAGCGCCCGACCAACCTCACTAGGACTAACAAGGAGAGACCATGAAGATCCAAGACTCCGTCGCCATCGTCACCGGCGGCGCGTCCGGCCTGGGGGAGGCGACCGTACGTCGTCTGCTCGACCTCGGCGCCGCCGGCGTCGCCGCTTTCGACGTCAACGACGAGCGTGGGGCCGCACTGGAGAAGGAGCTCGGGGAGCGATTTCAATATCACCGTGTCGACGTCTCCGACCTCAGTCAGGTCGAGACCGCGGTCGCCGCCGTCGAGGAGTCGTCCGGCGTCATACGCATCGTCGTCAACGCGGCCGCCGTCGCGGCACCGGCCAAGCTGCTCAGCAGCCGGGGGCCGATCCCCATGGAGGTCTTCGACCGCGGAATCAAGATCAACCTCTACGGCCCGATCCACCTGATGCGCAGCGTCGTCGGAGCCCTCGCCGACAGCAGGCCGAACGCAGACGGCGAGCGCGGCGTGTTCATCAACGTCTCCTCCGGAGCCGCCTGGGAGGGCCAGGTCGGCCAGGTCGCCTACAGCGCCACCAAGGCCGCACTGGTCGGACTCACCATGCCGCTCTCCCGCGAGCTCGCGAGCCACGGCATCCGCGTGATGACCGTGGCACCGGGTGCTTACGACACCCCGATCTACGAGCAGATGCCCGCTGCGGTCAAGGAGGACCTGATCGCACAGTCGCTCTTCCCCAAGCGGCTCGGCGACCCGGCGGAGTTCGCGATGCTCATCGAGGAGATCATCCGCAACCCGATGCACAACGGCCGCACCATCCGACTCGACGCCGGTCTCATCCTCCGCGCATCCTGACAGGAGCCACCTCATGAGCACTCAGACACCCGTCCGCGAAGGACTCTTCACCGAGACCGCGTCCGGCCCGACCCTCCTCGCGAGCCGATGCGACACCTGCGGCCACACCGCCTATCCCGCCACCGCCCGGTGCCTCGCCTGCGGCGCTGAGGACCTAGAGACCGTCGAGATCGGCGACGAGGGCGACCTGCTGTGCGCCAGCGTCGTGCACATGGGCAACGGACGATTCGCACCCGGCTACGTCGTCGGCTACGTCGTCATCGACGGCATCCGCGTCTTCGCCCAGCTCGACACCGGCGGCGAGGAGCCGCCCCCGCCGGGCACGTCCATGACGCTGGAGATCGTCCCGCTGTGGCAGCAGGACGACACCGACGTCCTCGCGCCACGATTCGTCCCGACGTCCTCCGCTTCACGAACCTCACGAACCTCGCGAAAGGAGTCCGCCGATGCGTGACGTGTTCGTCGTCGGAGTCGGGCAGAGCGACTTCGGCAAGACCCCCGATCGCAGTGCCGTCCAGATGGGCGCCCAGGCCGCCCGCGAGGCCATCGCCGACGCCGGCATCAAGCCCACCGACCTGCAGGGCGTCTTCTCCTCCCGGGTCTACGACGCCATGGTCACCAGCCAGACGATCATGAAGGACCTCGGCGTCACCCGGATCGAGATGGTCAACGTCGAGAACGCGTGTGCAGGCGGCGGCACCGCTGTACGCAGCCTCTACAAGGACATCGCCGCCGGATTCATCGACGTCGGCATCGCGATCGGTGTCGAGTCGATGACGACGAGCCCGATCGCCGGCAAGCTCATCCCGCCGGGCAAGGAGGACCTCGACGGACAGCTCGGCATGAGCATGCCCGTGCTCTTCGCGCTTCAGGCCCAACGCCTCATGGAGACCCATGGCGCCACGCGCGAGGACTTCGCCCAGGTGTCGGTCAAAGCGCACGACTTCGGCGCGCTGAACCCGCGGGCGCAGTACAAGAAGCGCCTCACCGTCGAGGAGGTCCTGGGCTCTCGCATGATCGCCGACCCGATCACGCTCCTCCAGTGTTGCCCCAACACGGACGGCGCCGCCGCGGTGGTGATGGCCTCGGAAGAGTGGGCGAAGAAGTACGCCGAGGTGCCCGTGCGCATCGCCGGATCCGCCCTGGTCTCCGGCGACTACGACTTCCGCCGCGACGACCTGACCACCCTCGCGCTGGGCTCGCGGGCCGCGCAGCTGGCCTACGAGCAGGCCGGCATCTCACCCTCGGACATCGACGTCGTCGAGCTCCACGACGCGTTCGCAAGCGAAGAGATCGTGGCCTACGAGGACCTCGGTCTCTGCGAGCGCGGTGAGGGAGTCGGCATGCTCCGATCGGGCGCCACATCGGCAGGCGGACGTGTCCCAGTCAACCCGAGTGGCGGGCTCCTCTCGCTCGGACACCCACTCGCTGCCTCCGGGGTGCGCGTGATGTGCAACGTGACCGACCAGCTGCGGGGCCGGGCAGGCGCCGCTCAGGTGCCCGGTGCCAGGGTCGGTCTCGCGCAGATGCTCGGTGGCGTCGTCAGCGGACTCGACGCCGCCGCGGCTAGCGTCCACGTCCTCAAGGTCTAGCACGATGGAGGAGATGGATAGCAGAATCCACGCCGAGGACCTCGCCGAGGGCCAAGTGCTCGAGCTCGGCACCCATACCTTCACCGAGGACGAGATCATCACCTTCGCGAGCCAGTGGGACCCGCAGTACTTCCACGTCGACCCGGTGCGCGCCGAGGCCGAGAGCCGATTCGGCGGCCTCATCGCCAGCGGCCTGCACACCCTGTCGGTCTACCAACGGCTCTCGGTCCTGGCACGACGCATACCGTGGAACGTCATCGCCGGCGCGGGCATGGAGGACGTCGCCCTGCTGCGCCCGGTCCGCCCCGGTAACGTGCTCCGCGGCCGAACCGTCGTCGAAGGCATCCAGCTCCAGCCCGACCGCCAGCGCGGCCTCGTGACCTTCGTAGGCGAGCTCACCAATCAGGACGACAAGCCGGTGCTGCGCCTCACCATGACGGCCTTCCTCGCCATGAGACCGCTGTGACCGAGCCACTGCTGTCCGACCTCTCGCAGGCTCTGCGTGGGGTCCGCGTCGTCTCGGTCGCCGTCAACCTCCCCGGGCCTGTCGTGGTGTGGCGTCTTGCCGCCTTGGGCGCCTCGGCGGTCAAGATCGAACCGCCGGCAGGCGACCCACTCGCGGCCGCGGCGCGAGGATGGTACGTC
>DASVMH010000087.1:0-4103 GCA_036384455.1 Marmoricola sp.
GCAACACGCGGGTCGGACCGGCCGCGAGGTGCTCGCGCTCGGGGCGCAGTTGATGGGGCTCCCGACCGCGCGCGTCGACGAGATGCTGACCCTGGTCGGGCTCGACGAGACCGAGGCCAAGCGCCGGGTCAAGAACTACTCCCTCGGCATGCGGCAACGCCTCGGCATCGCGCACGCGCTGCTCGGCGACCCCCAGATCCTGATCCTCGACGAGCCGGCCAACGGCCTCGACCCGGCCGGTATCCGTTGGATGCGCGGGTTGCTCGCCCACTTCGCCGGCAAGGGTGGCACGGTGCTGCTCTCCTCCCACCTCCTGCACGAGGTCGAGATGATCGCCGACGACATGGTGCTCATCGGCCGCGGCAAGATCGTCGCCCACGGCACCAAGGACGAGTTGCTGAAGGGCAAGGGGGCGTACGTCGCCGCACTCGACCCGGCCGCGCTCAGCCAGGCGCTGCAGACGGCCGGCATCACGGCGAAACCGACCGGCAACGGTCTGCACGCCGACGCCGAGACCGTCGACGTCGGTCGTGCCGCGGCCGCCGCGGGTGTGGTCCTCACCGAACTGCGCGGTGCCGACGGTGCCGGCCTCGAGGACCTCTTCCTCGAGCTCACCTCTGATGATCAACGCGACGTGCTCACCCAGGGAGGAACGATCTGATGAGTGTTACCGCCCCCACCTCACAGTTGAAGTTCGTGGACACGCCGCGGGTGTCGCTGAGCACACTCGTCAAGGTCGAGATGCGCAAGATGGTCGACACCCGTGCCGGCATGTGGCTGCTGATCATCATCGCTGCGATCACCGCTCTGATCGTGGTGATCTTCTCGCTCCTGGCCGACGACCACGACCGCACGCTCCTGAACTTCATGAGCGTCACCGGCTCCCCGCAGGGCTTCCTGCTCCCCGTCCTCGGCATCCTGCTCGTCACGCAGGAGTGGGGCCAGCGCACCGGAATGGTCACGTTCACCCTGGAACCCCATCGCGGACGGGTGCTGTGGGCCAAGGTGATCGCCGCGGTCATCTTCGGGCTCGCCGCGGTCCTGGTCGCGTTGATCCTGGCGGTGCTCGCCACCCTCATCTGCGGTGGGCACGACGCCTGGAGCTCGTTCGGCATCGGCGACCTCGGCAAGTTCGCGCTGCTCCAGGTCAGCGGCGTGGTCGAAGGTCTGGCCTTCGGTCTGCTCTTCCTCAACTCCGCGGCGGCGATCGTGGTCAGCTTCGTGCTCCCGACCGCGTTCACGATCGTCGCGAACCTGTGGAGCTGGCTCAACAAGATCGCGGCATGGGTCGATCTCGGCACCGCGCAGAGCCCGCTCTTCGACGACGGCGGGCTCAGCGGCAAGGAGTGGGCGCAGCTCGGCAGCGCGACGATGATCTGGGTGATCATCCCGTTCGCGATCGGCATGTGGCGGGTGCTGCGGACCGAGGTCAAGTAGCTCGCCGCTACCGTTGCGGGCATGACTTCCACCCGCGCCGACGGCCGCGCCGACGACCAACTCCGCCCGATCACGTTCACCCGCAACTGGCAGGACCACCCGGCCGGCTCGGTGCTCGTGGAGTTCGGCCGCACCAAGGTGCTCTGCGCTGCATCTGCCTCCGAGGGGGTGCCGCGCTGGCGCAAGGGTTCCGGTCTGGGCTGGGTGACGGCGGAGTACGCGATGCTGCCCTCGGCGACCAACACGCGCTCGGATCGCGAGTCGGTCAAGGGCCGCATCGGCGGTCGCACCCATGAGATCTCTCGCCTGATCGGTCGCTCGCTGCGGGCGATCATCGACTACAAGGCTCTCGGCGAGAACACCATCGTGCTCGACTGCGACGTCCTCCAGGCTGACGGCGGCACCCGCACCGCGGCGATCACGGGGGCGTACGTCGCGCTCGCCGATGCGGTCGCCCATCTGCGCGCGCAGGGCGCGCTCGCCGGGGAGCCGCTGACCGGCTCGGTCGCGGCGATCTCGGTCGGCATCATCGACGGGGTGCCGCGCCTCGATCTCCCCTACGAGGAGGACTCCCGCGCCGAGACCGACATGAACATCGTGATGACCGGTGCCGGGGGCTTCGTCGAGATCCAGGGCACCGCCGAGGGGGCGCCGTTCGCCCGCGATGAGCTCGACGCTCTGCTCGCGCTGGGGGAGAAGGGCTGCGCCGAGCTCACCCGTCTGCAGCAGGAGGCGCTCGGTGCCTGAGGTCTTCCTGGCCTCCCGCAACGCCAAGAAGCTCGGCGAGATGCAGCGCATCCTCGACGAGCATCTCCCCGGCGTACGCGTGCTCGGACTCGACGACGTCGAGGCGTACGACGAACCGGTCGAGGACCAGCCGAGCTTCGAAGGCAATGCGCTGCTCAAGGCCCGGGCCGGATTCGCCCACACCGGGCTGCCCTCGCTCGCCGACGACAGTGGCCTGTGCGTCGACGCCCTCAACGGGATGCCGGGTGTGCTCTCGGCGCGTTGGTCGGGCAAGCCCAAGGACGACGACCGCAACAACCGGCTGCTGCTGGAGCAGCTCGAGGACGTGCCCGACGATCGCCGGGCTGCGCAGTTCCGCTGCACGATCGCCTTCGTGCACGCCGGTGGCGAGCTGACCGTCGACGGGGTGATGCCCGGCCGGGTGATCCGCGACCAGCGGGGGAGTGGCGGTTTCGGCTACGACGTCGTTTTCGTCGCGGACGCCACCGCCGACGGGCGTACCTCCGCTCAGCTGACCGCGACCGAGAAGGACGCGATCTCCCACCGCGGCCGTGCGCTGCGCGAGATCGCTCCGCAGGTCGTCGCGGCACTTGGTGCCGAAGGGGGGAGTCGAACCCCCACGCCCGAAGGCACAGGATCCTAAGTCCTGCGTGTCTACCTGTTCCACCACTCCGGCTGGTGAGGGTCGATTCTAGGAGTCGAGTCCCAGATCCCGGCGGAGCTTGGCGACGTGGCCGGTGGCCTTGACGTTGTACTGCGCCAGCGCGACCGTGCCGTCATCGGCGACCACGATCGTGGAGCGGATGACGCCCTGGACGACCTTGCCGTAGAGCTTCTTCTCCCCGAAGGCGCCGTACGAGGTCAGCACGTCCTTGCCCGGGTCGGAGGCCAGCGTGATCGTGAGGTGGTCGCGTTCGCGGAACTTCGCCAGCTTCTCCGGCTTGTCCGGGGAGATGCCGATGACCTCGTAACCCGCGCCGCGCAGCGAGTCGAGGGAGTCGGTGAAGTCGCACGCCTGCTTGGTGCACCCCGGTGTCATCGCAGCGGGGTAGAAGTAGACGATGACCTTCCGGCCCCGCAGGTCCGAGAGCGTGACGGTGCCGCCGTCGTCGGTCGGGAGCGTGAAGTCGGGAGCGGGGTCACCGGCACTGAGACGAGTCATGCGCACACGGTAACGTTCCCTCTCGGAGCACCGCACAGCCGCAGACGACCGAGGAGTGGGCGTGGCCGACAAGAAGATGAGCGCGATCGAGCAGGAGATCGAGGCGACCCGCGAGCGCCTCGCCTCGACGATCGACGAGCTCGCGTACCGCGCCAGCCCCAAGACCATCGCGCAGCGCGAGGTCGAGACGGTCAAGGGCTTCTTCGTGGACGAGTCGGGCGCGCCGCGCACCGACAACATCGTCAAGGTGGTCGGCGGCTTCCTCGGCGTCGTGGTGGTCTTCGCGGTCGTGCGCAAGATCGCTCGTTGAGCGTGGCGGTGTCCCAGCCCGATCCCTCAGTCGCGAGCGGCGAGCGTACGCCGATCAAGATGCTGCACGACCGCGTGCTCGTCGCGGTGGAGTCCGACGCCGGCGAGCGTCGCAGCAGTGGCGGCATCCTGATCCCGGCGACCGCCGCGATGGGCGGCAAACGGTTGTCGTGGTACCGCGTGGTCAGCGTCGGCTCACACGTACGCACCGTCGAGGTCGGCGACCGGGTGCTCTTCGATCCCGAGGACAAGGCGGAGGTCGAGGTGCAGGCCGAGCTCTACGTCGTCGTACGCGAGCGTGACATCCACGCGGTCGCGGCCGGTCGCCTCGGCGACGACCAGACCGGGCTCTACCTCTAGCGCGGCGGCGGCGCGTCGAGCGATTCGACGCGGAACGTCGAGCCGTAGCCGACGGCGGAGTCGACGGTGATCTGCGCGTGGTGCCGCT
>DASVMH010000088.1:0-11364 GCA_036384455.1 Marmoricola sp.
TGGCCCTGTGCTGCGAGGAAGGTGAAGAGCATCCCTCCGCCGACGAGGAGTGCGTCGGCCTTGTCGAGCAGGTTGTCGATCACCGCGAGCTTGTCCGACACCTTGGAGCCGCCGAGCACGACGACGTACGGTCGCGCAGCATCCTCGGTGAGGCGACGCAGGACGCCGACCTCGGTGTCGACCAGACCGCCCATCGCGCTCGGCAGTCGCTGGGCGATGTCATACACGCTCGCCTGCTTACGGTGCACGACGCCGAAACCGTCGCTGACGAAGGCGTCGCCGAGGTCGGCGAGGTCGTCGGCGAACGCGGCACGCTCGTCGTCGTCCTTGCTCGTCTCACCGGGGTTGAAGCGGACGTTCTCGAGCAACGCGATCTGACCGTCACCGAGCGCCGACACCGTCGCCCTGGCGGACTCGCCGACGGTGTCGTCGGCGAAGAACACGGCGTCATCGAGTAGTTCGCCCAGACGCACCGCCACCGGCTTGAGGGAGTACGCCGGGTCGGGCGCTCCCTTGGGCCGGCCGAGGTGTGCCATCACGATGACGCGCGCGCCTGCGTCCGTGAGTCGCTGCAGCGTCGGCAGGCTCGCGCGGATGCGGCCGTCGTCGGTGATCCGGCTCTGCCCGTCGTCCGAAGCTTCGAGCGGCACGTTCAGATCGGACCGGACCAGGACCCGCTTCCCGCGCAGGTCACCGAGGGAGTCGATCCCTGCCATACCCGCGCCTCAGAGCGAGGCGCCGACGAGCGCGACCAGATCGGCGAGGCGGTTGGAGTAGCCCCACTCGTTGTCGTACCAGCCGACCACCTTGACCTGGTTGCCGATCACCTTGGTCAGACCGGAGTCGAAGATGCACGAGGCGGAGTCGGTCTCGATGTCCTTGGACACGATCGGGGCGTCGGTGTACTTGAGGATCTTGCCGTCGGCGGCCTTCTGCACCGCGGCGTTGACCTCTTCGACGGTCACCTCGCGGGATGCCTCGAACGTCAGGTCGGTCGCCGAGCCGGTCGGGGTCGGTACGCGCAGGGCATAGCCGTCGAGCTTGCCCTTGAGCTCGGGCAGGACGAGGCCGATCGCCTTCGCTGCGCCGGTCGAGGTGGGCACGATGTTGAGCGCGGCGGCGCGGGCGCGGCGCAGGTCCTTGTGCGGCGCGTCCTGGAGGTTCTGGTCCTGGGTGTAGGCGTGGATCGTGGTCATCAGACCCTTGACGATGCCGAATTCGTCGTGCAGCGCCTTGGCCATCGGGCCGAGGCAGTTGGTGGTGCACGAGGCGTTGGAGATGATCGTGTGTGCGGCGGGGTCGTACTGGTCGTCGTTGACGCCCATGACGATGGTGATGTCCTCGTTGGACGCGGGCGCGGAGATGATGACCTTCTTGGCGCCACCGTCGATGTGCGCCTTCGCCTTGGTCGCGTCGGTGAAGAAGCCGGTCGACTCGACCACGATGTCGGCGCCGACGGAGGTCCAGTCGATCGCGGCCGGGTCGCGCTCCTCGAAGACCCGGAACGTCTTGCCGCCGGCGGTGATCGAGGTGTCGTCGTGGGTGACGTCGCCGTCGAAACGGCCCAGGATCGAGTCGTACTTCAACAGGTGTGCCAGCGTCTTGTTGTCCATCAGATCGTTGACAGCGACGATCTCGATGTCAGCGCCCGAGGCCTGGACGGCACGGTAGAAGTTGCGGCCGATCCGGCCGAAGCCGTTGATGCCAACGCGAACAGTCACAGGGGTTCACTCCTGGGGAAACGATGTCGGTGGGGTCGCCTGAGCCTATCGTGGAGCAGCGGGCCGCCTGAACGCGTGTCCCGCCGTACGTACGGGTAACCCGACCAGCTCGCGCTCAGTCGTCGGCAGCGAGCATCTCCGGAGTGAGCGACGCCTCGGTGTCCGGGATGCCGAGCTCCTCGGCCCGCTTGTCCGCCATCGCCAGGAGTCGTCGGATCCGGCCGGCGATCGCGTCCTTGGTGAGAACGGGGTCGTGGATCTGGCCGAGTTCTTCCAAGGACGCTTCCTTGTGGGCGATCCGCAGCTCGCCGGCCTGGCGGAGGTGGTCGGGGATGTCCTCGCCGAGGATCTCCAGAGCACGGCCGACGCGGGCACCGGCTGCGACCGCAGCGCGGGCCGAGCGGCGCAGGTTGGCGTCGTCGAAGTTGGCGAGGCGGTTGGCCGAGCCGCGCACCTCGCGCCGCATCCGGCGCTCCTCCCAGGCCAACAGGGTCTCGTGGGCGCCGAGTCGTGCGAGCAGTTGACTGATGGCGTCGCCGTCCCTGATCACGACGCGGTCGACGCCGCGCACCTCACGCGCCTTCGCGGCGATGCCGAGGCGGCGGGCGGCGCCGACGAGGGCGAGCGCTGCCTCCGGGCCGGGGCAGGTGACCTCGAGGGAACTGGATCGGCCCGGCTCCGTCAGGGAGCCATGCGTCAGGAACGCACCTCGCCACGCAGCGACCGCATCGCACCCGGAGCCGGAGACGACCTGGGGCGGGAGGCCTCGTACGGGCCGGTTGCGCTGGTCGATCAGGCCGGTCTGGCGTGCGAGCGCCTCGCCGTGTCGACTGACGCGGACGATGTAACGCGCGCCCCGGCGGATGCCGCTGCCCTTGAGCAGCACCACGTCGGACTCGTGACCGAACACCTCACCGATGTCGGTGCGCAACCGCCGCGCTGCTGCCCCCGTGTCGAGCTCGGCCTCGATGACCACGCCGCCGTTCACCAGATGCAGTGAATCCGCGAACCGCAGCATCGCGGAGACCTCCGCTTTGCGACAGCAGGTCTTCGTCACTTTGGTGTTGGCAAGCTCCGCCTTGACCTGAGCCGTCATCGCCATGCGTGCCACCCTATGTCGCCTCCAGTACGCGCGCATAGGCAGCAGCGAGTTTCGCCGGGTCGTGGACGCCGGGGAGATAGGGATCGCGGACGTCGACGAGCGCCAACTGACCGCCCCACTGCCGAGTGGCGTCCTCGAGCCGGCGCACGTCGGGGGTGGCGGTGGGGTCCGCGATCACCGTGTCGATGGAGAGTTCGGGGGCGTGGCGACGGAGCACGGCGAGGTGGTCCTCGGGGGCGTACCCCTCGGTCTCGCCGGGCTGTGCGACGAGGTTCATGGTGATCACCGTGCGTGCTCCCGTCGAGGACAGCGCAGCCCGCAGGTCCGGGACCAGGAGATGCGGCAACACGCTGGTGAACCAGGAGCCCGGACCGAGCACGACGAGGTCGGCCTCCTCGATCGCGGCGACCGCCTCGGGGCAGGCGGGCGGATCGTGCGGGTCGAGGCTGACGTCGCGCAGACCGGCAGTCGTCGCGACCGACACCTGCCCTCGGACCTCCCGGACCCCACCGGGTGCACTCGGGTCGTTCACGCGTCCGGTGATGTCGATCGCCGTGGTCGACATGGGGAGCACCCGGCCCCTGGCGCCGAGCAACCCGGCGACCCAGTCGAGGCCGAGGACGTGATCTCCCAGGAGGTCCCACAAGGAGACGATCAGGAGGTTGCCGAGCGAGTGCCCATCGAGCTCGCCGCCCGAGGAGAACCGATGCTGCAGGACCCGCGCCCACGTCTGCCCCCAGCGGTCGTCGCCACACAGCGCCGCCAGGGCCATGCGCAGGTCGCCGGGCGGGAGGACACCGAATTCGTCGCGCAATCGGCCCGACGAGCCGCCGTTGTCGGCAACCGTCACGATCGCCGTGAGCTCCGTGGTGAGCCGACGCAAGGCCGACAAGGACGCAGCAAGACCGTGACCGCCACCGAGGGCGACGATCCTGGGTTCGCTCATTCGCGCCCCAGATCGCGATGCGCGGAGCGGGCGGAGTATCCGGCCGAGGTGAGCCGCTTCGTCATCTCCTCGACCATCGCAACACTGCGGTGCTTGCCTCCGGTGCAACCGATCGCGACCGTCATGAAGCGCTTGCCCTCGCGGAGATAGCCCTCGGTCACCGTGTCGATCACGGGGAGGTAGCGCTCGAGGAACTGCTGGGCGGCCGGATCATCGAGGACGTACGCGGCGACGTCGGCGTCCCTGCCGGTGTGCGACCGCAGGGCCGGCTCCCAGAACGGGTTGGGCAGGAACCGCATGTCGACCATGAGGTCGGCGTCGACCGGCACGCCGTACTTGAAGCCGAAACTCAGCAGCGTGATCTGCAGCGCCGTGGTCTCCGGCGACCCGAACGCGTCGGCGAGCTGTGCACGCAACTGGTTGGGGGTGAGCTCGGTCGTGTCGATCACGAGCTGGGCGTCCCCGCGAAGCTGCTCGAGGACCTCGCGTTCGCGGCGGATCCCGTCGAGCAGCCGCCCGGTGCCCTGCAGCGGGTGCGGCCGCCTGGCTGCCTCCTGGCGGCGGACGAGGATGCCGTCATCGGCCTCCAGGAAGAGCATGGTCGCCCGACGACTGGGCAGACCTCGGGCGAGCGTCGTGCGCAGCGCCTCGAAGAAGCGCCCCGCGCGGACATCGACGACCGCAGCGACCGGTTGGCGTACGCCCTGGCGTTCGTCGACGAGGCGTACGACCTCACTGACGAGCTCGGGCGGCACATTGTCGACGACGAAGTAGCCGAGGTCCTCGAGCTCCTTCGCCGCAGTGCTGCGGCCGGCACCCGTCATCCCGGTGACGACCACCAACTGACCAAGATCGTCCTCGCCCATAGGGCCTCACCCCTCCTGGATCTCGCCGGTCGCGGTGTTCACAGCCACAGTCTTGCCGTTTCCCGAGCTCGCAACCACCTCGGCGATCGCGGCGGCGGTCCGTGGACCGATGCCCGTCACCTCGGCGAGCTCCTCGACGGTCGCCGCCCGCAACCTCTTCAGCGACCCGAAGTGTTTGCGCACCGCCCTGCTGCGGGCTTCCCCGAGGCCGGGCACGTCGTCGAGGAGGCTCTCGAGCATCGACTTGGAGCGGCGATCGCGATGGTGGGTGATCGCGAACCGGTGCGCCTCGTCGCGGAGCCGCTGCAGGAGGTAGAGGCCCTCGCTCGTACGCGGCAGGATGACCGGGTCCTCCTCGCCGGGGAGCCAGACCTCCTCGAGTCTCTTGGCCAGTCCGACGACCGGGATGTCGTCGATGCCCAGCTCGTCGAGCGCCCGCTGCGCTGCGGCGACCTGCGGCGGGCCGCCGTCGACGACGACCAGCCCGGGGGCGTACGCGAACTTCCGCTTGCTCGGCTCGGTGATCTCGGGCTGCTCCTGCTGCTCCTCCAGCATCCGGCGGAAGCGGCGGGTGATCACCTCGTGCATCGAGGCGACGTCGTTCTGCCCGTCGACGCTGCGGATGACGAAGCGACGGTATTCGCTCTTGCGCGCCAGACCGTCCTCGAACACGACCATGGACGCGACCACTTCGGTGCCCTGCAGGTTGGAGATGTCGTAGCACTCGATGCGCAGTGGCGCGGTGGTCAGGTCGAGGGCCTTCTGGATCTCCTCGAGTGCCTGGTTGCGCGTGGTGAGGTCACTCGCGCGCTTGGTCTTGTGCAGCGCGAGGGTCTGCTTCGCGTTCTGTGCGACGGTCTCCTGGAGGGCACGCTTGTCGCCGCGTTGCGGCACCCGGATGCGGACCCTGCTCCCCCGGCTCTCGGAGAGCAACTGCTCGAACGTGGCGGCGTCATCGGGGAGCGCGGGGACGAGGATCTCGCGCGGGATCGCCTCGGCCGCCTCTCCCGCATAGAGCTGCAGCAAGAAGTCGGCGACGAGACCCTCGGTGTCGGTGTCCTCGACGCGATCGGCGACCCAGCCGCGCTGCCCCCGGATCCTGCCGGTGCGGACATGGAAGATCTGCACCGCGACCTCGAGATCGTCCTCGGCCAGCGCGATCACGTCGGCGTCCGTGCCGTCGCCGAAGACGACCGCCTGCTTCTCCAGTGCCTTGTGCAGGGCGCCCAGGTCGTCGCGCAGCCGCGCCGCACGCTCGTAGTCCTCGACCTCGGAGGCGGCGTACATCTCCTTCTCGATCCGACGTACGAAAGCGTCGGTGCGCCCGGCCATGAAATCGCAGAAGTCCTCGGCGATGCGGCGATGCTCCTCCGCGGTGACCTCGCCGACGCAGGGCGCGGAGCACTTGTCGATGTAGCCGAGCAGGCACGGTCGGCCGATCTGCGCGGACCGGTTGAACACGCCCTTGCTGCACGACCGCATCGGGAAGACGCGCAGCAGGGTGTCGACCGTGTCGCGGATCGCCCAGGCGTGGCCGTACGGGCCGAAGTACCGCACGCCCTTCTTCTTCGCCCCGCGGCCGACCATGACGCGCGGGAACTCCTCGTTGAGGGTGACCGCGAGCCAGGGGTAGGACTTGTCGTCGCGATATTTCACGTTGAAGCGCGGGTCGAACTCCTTGATCCAGGAGTACTCCAACTGCAGCGCCTCGACCTCGGTCGCCACCACGGTCCAGTCGACGCGGGCAGCCGTCGTCACCATCGTCGCCGTGCGCGGGTGCAGGTTGGCGATGTCCTGGAAGTACGACGACAGCCGGGCCCGCAGGTTCTTCGCCTTGCCGACGTAGATCACCCGGTCGGTCGGGTCCCGGAAGCGGTAGACCCCGGGTTGCGTGGGGATCGACCCGGCCTTGGGGCGGTAGGTCGACGGATCGGGCATGCCCCGAGCCTACGAGGACGCACCCACAGGAACGGCGCTACCTCGTCATTTCCTGCGGACCTTCGCGGTGGCCCTCGACGTACGGCTGACGGTGGCGTAGCCCGGCTTGGTGCCGGTCACCCTGACGGTGATCCGCTTCCCCTTCATCGCCTTGGTGAGCTTGAGCGAGGGCTTGGTCGCCTTCTTGATCCGCTTGCCGTTGGCGTACCAGGAGTAGGTGAGTCTGGTGCCGGTCGTCCACCTCCCGGTGGTGACCTTGAGCGTCCGCTTGACCTTCGCCTTGCCCTTGATCCGCGGTGTTGCGCTCGCCAACGTGCCTTTCGCGACCCTCGCCGAGGTGACGCTCCGGGTCACATGCACCGAGCCCTTCGTCGCGGTGACGCGGAACGTGACCTTCTTGCCGGCGTCGCGGGGCCGCGGCCTGAAGGTGGACCCCGTGATCCCGGAGACCACCGAGCCGCCGACGAGCCATTGGCGCTTCAGGGTCGCACCGGAGTCCCAGGTCCCCGGACGTCCGGTCAGCGTGCGCCCGACCTTCGGGGTGCCGGTCAGGGTCGGCTTTGGTGCGGGGGTGATCGTCACGGGTGGCTCGGTCCCGCCCGTGACGGGGCCGGTCGCGGTCGAGCAGGACGTCGTGTCCTTGTAGCCGTCAGCCGTGAGCTCCTGGCAGGCACGGATCGTCTTGCCCGCCTGTGCCTTCGTCGGGGTGAACGTGTCGTCCCACGCCCGCGGGATATCCGTCCCATCGGCCTGCCACTGCCAGGTCCACGACACCTCCGTGTAGATCGCGCCCAAGGTCCCTGCGGTGGCGTCGAGCTCGGAACCGACGCGGGGCGTGCCGCTCACCGTCGGCTTTGTCACGGGGATCGCTCCGGGCTCGATCCGTACGGACGCGGACGTCACCGTGTGGACCCAGCCGCCGTCGGTGTAGCTCCCTCGCGCGATGACGGAGATGTCGTGCCCGACGTCGTCGACCGTCGGCGTGAACTGATCGTCGTGACCGGCATTCGGGATCTCGGCGCCGTCCCTGAGCCAGGTGTAGGTGAAGGTCGCGCCGGCGGCCCAGCCATTGGTGTCTGCCTCGATGACGGAGCCGACCTCGAAGTCGGGATGGCCCGAAAGGCTGACCGAACCGGCTCCGGGGTCGGTCCCGCTCGGCGCGTACGTCACGGTGACCTGCGCGGCGCCATCCTGGAGGGAATCGACGCTCACGGTGAGGGAGCCGGAGTCGTTGTGCCAGGACTCCCCCGGCGCGAGCGGCACCCGGTCGTCGACGAAGGCGGGGGTGACTGCGGTCTGATCGACAGCGTCCGCGTCCACACGGCGTTCGATCACCACGCCGGTGCCGTAGGCGTACGGAGGGCCCGGCCAGGATGCGTATGCGGTGCCGGCATCGGCCCCGCCGCCGTTCCGATAGTCCAGCCAGATGTCTTCCGCCGTGTCGGGATCGACGAGGTGCACGCTGCGCTGTCCCGCTGTCGAGGACCGCGGTTGGATCGACCACGTCTGGGTGAAGGGGGCGGAGAAGTCTGCCTGCGCGACCTCTCCCGCGTCTGTGATGCCGGCCATCACGCGGTAGGGCGTGTTCAGAGCGGGCACGGCCGTCTCGTCGACGGCGTAACCCATCACGTCATAGAGGTCGCCGTACTGATCCAGGCACCCCGACGTGACGATCGCCTGTCCGCACGTGAAGAGTCCGGCGTGCTCGAAGCCGTAGTTGTGCCCCACCTCATGCGCTACGGTCGAGAGCCGGATGTCCGCTTCGTCGCTGACGACCGAGAATCCACCGTCGGCGAAGGACGAACCGAGTCCTCCCATGCCGGTGGCGGATGAGCCATCGCAGACGTCGTGGGGGACGAAGAGCACGATCTGATCACCGGAGTCGATATCGGCAGCCGGGAACATCGTCGTCGCCTCGTCCATCATGTCGAACCACTCGGAGCCGGTGCCTCCGAGGCCGCAGTCGCCGGCGGTGGCGACGCTGCTGTCGTAGCGCAGCGGCGTCGCCTCGACGGTCTCCTGGCTGATCATGCCGTTGGACTGGCCCTTCCAGTACGACGCAACCTGATCGACGAGCTGTTCGGCGTCGGCGTCGGAGATCGCCGTCGCGGGGTGGGTGCCCGAGCTCAGCCCGGTGAGGATGCCGATGTAGATGTGATGGGCAGTCGGGCCCGGGGCCGGTTCCGTACGCTCCGGTGGTGACGGCGAGATCACGCGGGCGGTTCGTCCCATCCGGTGCAGAGCAGTGGCGACCCGGACAGAAGCGGACCTGCTCGTGAGGGTGCGCCCGCGAGGCAGGGCGAGTCGCGACCGGACCGCCTCCGGCACCTCGATGCGCGCGGACCAGTGCGCCGGGGTCTCGGGCTGGGTGTGGAAGCGGACGTCGAGCGGAAGCGTGGGTCCGTCGGGGAGGGCGAGTGCGTATGACGCCGCCCCCGACGGATCGCTCACCGCCGCGATCAGGGTGCCGGATACCTCGACGTACGTCTTCGCTCCGTCGGCTCTTGCCGGCGCGACCAGGACGGGCGTCGATGCGAGCGAGGCCGCGACGAGGACCGCCAACAGTGCGCGGGTCAGCGCACGCATCGAAGACGTCGTGGACAGCACAGCCGTACCCACGTGCACCCCCAGGAAGCCGGCAGGCCGCACACCTGCATTAAGCAGGGAAGGCTAGTACGCGTGTCCTGCCCGCGCAGAGGTTCTGGGAAGACGCCGTCGTCACGTAGCGGATTGCCAGGGATCGATCAGCTCGATGCCCAGCCCGGCGACGTCGTCGGTGTTGCGCGTCACGCGAGCGTGATCTCACCGTTCTTGACGGTGATCGACTCCGAGGGCAGGGCCTGGGTGGCTGGGCCGACCTTGACGGAGCCGTCGGTGGCGGAGAAGGCACTTCCGTGACACGGGCAGTGGATCTCCCCGTCGGAGACACTCGTCACCAGGCAGCCCTGGTGGGTGCACACGGCCGAGAACGCCTTGAAGTCACCCCTCGTCGGCTGGGTCACGACGATCTGCGCGTCGTCGAAGATCTTGCCGCCGCCGACCGGGATGTCGCTCGTGGCGCCGAGCTTGGTCCCCGCCTTGGCGGTGGCGCCGGAGGAGCCGCACGCCGCGAGGACCGGGAGCGCCACTCCCCCGGCGACTGCTCCGGCGACGACGGTACGACGACTCGGCATGTTGTTGACCATGCAACCAACCGTAGGCGACGGTGCCGTCGCGGCACAGCGTCCGAGCCATGAGTTCGCTGTGAAAGACGCGGACCTCAACCCAGCAGCGGGGCCAGGAACTGGCCGGTGAAGCTCGCCCGGATCGCGGCGACCTCCTCGGGGGTGCCCTCGGCGATCACGGTGCCGCCCTTGTCGCCGCCGGCAGGACCCATGTCGATGATCCAGTCGGCGGTCTTGATGACGTCGAGGTTGTGCTCGATGACGAGCACGGTGTTGCCCTTGTCGACCAGGCTCGACAGCACGCCGAGAAGCTTGCGGATGTCCTCGAAGTGCAGACCCGTGGTCGGCTCGTCGAGGACGTACACCGTGCTGCCCGTCGAACGCTTCTGCAGTTCGCTGGCGAGCTTGACCCGCTGGGCCTCACCGCCGGACAGCGTCGTGGCGGGCTGCCCGAGGCGGACATATCCCAGGCCCACCTCGACGAGCGTCTTGAGGTGGCGTGCGATCGCCGGGATCGCGGCGAAGAAGTCGACGGCCTCCTCGATCGGCATGTCGAGGACGTCGGCGATGGTCTTGCCCTTGTAGTGGACCTCGAGCGTCTCGCGGTTGTACCGGCGTCCTTTGCACTGTTCGCACGTCACGTAGACGTCTGGCAGAAAGTGCATTTCGATCGCCATGACGCCGTCGCCCTGGCAGGCCTCGCAGCGGCCGCCCTTGACGTTGAACGAGAAACGGCCCTGCTGATAGCCGCGCATCTTCGCCTCGGGCGTCGAGGCGAACAGTTTGCGGACGTGGTCGAAGACGCCGGTGTACGTGGCCGGGTTGCTACGCGGGGTGCGCCCGATCGGTGACTGATCGACGTGGATCACCTTGTCGACCTGATCGACACCGTTGATCCGGGTGTGCCGACCGGGTACTGCGCGCGCGTTGTAGATCTGCTTGGCGAGCGCGGTGTAGAGGATGTCGTTGACCAGGGTCGACTTGCCGGAGCCGCTCACGCCGGTGACCGCTACGAAGGTGCCGAGCGGGAACGAGACGTCGATGTTCTTGAGGTTGTTCTCCCGCGCGCCCTTGACCACCAACTCGCGCCCCTTCGTGCGCGGGCGTCGCACCTCGGGGACGGGGATCGACTTGCGACCGGAGAGATACATCCCGGTCTCGGAGTCGCGGTGCTTGAGGAGTGCCTTGACCGATCCGGAATGCACCACCTGGCCGCCGTGCTCGCCGGCGCCGGGGCCGATGTCGACGACCCAGTCGGCGGTGCGGATGGTGTCCTCGTCGTGCTCAACGACGATCAGCGTGTTGCCCATGTCGCGCAGCCGGACCAGCGTCTCGATCAGCCGGCGGTTGTCGCGCTGATGCAGGCCGATCGACGGCTCGTCCAAGACGTAGAGCACCCCGACGAGGCCGGCGCCGATCTGGGTCGCGAGCCGGATCCGCTGCGCCTCTCCACCGGCGAGCGTGGCGGCTGCACGGTCGAGCGACAGGTAGTCGAGGCCGACGTCGACGAGGAACCGCAGCCGCTCGTTGATCTCCTTGAGGACCCGGCCGCCGATCTGCTGCTCCCGGGACGTGAGCTTCAGCTTGGCCAGCCAGTCGGCGCAGTCACCGATCGGCAGCCGCGCCA
>DASVMH010000089.1:0-4248 GCA_036384455.1 Marmoricola sp.
TCCTCGTCATCTGCGCACTCGGTGTCGCCGGCGCCGTCACTGCGCCGAGCACGGCCGCCCCGTCCGTCGGTCTGGCGACCGCGAAGCACCAGCACCAGAAGGTGACCTGGCGGGGCTATCACAAGGTCACGTTCGGGATGAAGCTCCGGAAGGCCGCGAAGAAGGTGCACGGCACGTTGTGGAAGGACTGCGCCAAAGCCGGCCTGATCGGGATCAACACCTCCGGCTCCCTGCTCATGCTCGAACTAGACAACGGGTTCACGGGCAAGCACACCGTGCGTCGGATCTACACCGACGATCCAAGGTTCCGCTTCCCGCTCGGTCTCCACGCCAAGATGACCAAGAAGAAGGTGCGTGCCAAGCTCGGCAAGCGGATGCGTCGCACCGAGCACGGCAGCATGCTGTACGCCGTCGGCCCGCACGGGAGAGTGGTCTGGGCCTACATCGACGGCAAGTCCGCCTACGAGGTCGGGGTCACCTACAACCGCAGGGAGTTCAAGAAGCACGGCGCGGCGGACGGGTGCGGCGGGGCCTGAGACTTCAGGGAGCCGTTGGAAAACTTCCACCGCGCGCGGGAGAGTGTGCGCTGTGGAGTCGGGAGTCGTGCGCACGGTCTGTGTCGGGATGCCGCGGGAGCGGGACTGGGCCGACACCGGGCGGACCGCGATCGAGAAGGTGCCGGTCGTGGAGCCGGTGGCGGTTCGCCGGCTCGGGCTCGCCGGGGATCAGGTCGCGGACACGAAGCACCACGGCGGCCCCGACCAGGCGGTGTACGCCTTCTCCCGCCGCGAACTCGACTGGTGGGAGGGCGAGCTCGGCCGGCCGATCCGGGACGGCCAGTTCGGGGAGAACCTCACCATCGCGGTCCCCGATGGCCAGCCCGACCTCGACGACGCCGAGGTCGGGGAGCGATGGCGGATCGGGACCGCGCTGTTCGAGGTGGCGTACGTGCGGATCCCGTGCAACAACTTCAAACGGTGGCAGGGTCTGGGCGGCTATGACGCCACCGCCTGGATGAAGCGGTTCACCGCGCACGGTCGCGTCGGGCCGTACCTGCGGGTGCTCGAGGAGGGCACGCTGCGGGCCGGTGACGGCGTCGAGATCGTGCACCGGCCGGGCCACGGCGTCACTGTGGAGACGATGTTCCGGGCCATGACCACCCAGCGTGGGCTCCTGCCCGAACTGCTCGTGATCGACGATCTGGCGGCGAAGGCGCGCATCAAGGCTGAGGAGTATGTGGCGTCCGTTCCCCGGATCACTACCACCGGGTAGCCGCGGTGATCTAGGTTACGGCCATGCCTTCCAGCAAGCCCTCCAGCAAGCAGAGCCCGATCACGTACGACCTCGAGGTCATCGAGAACCGCCCCGCCAATGTGGCGATCCAGTTCCTGCAGCGCGTGAGCGCGAGTGGGCCGAAGGAGGCGTTCCGCTACCCCAAGGGCAGCGGCTGGGAGTCGGTGACCTGGCAGCAGACGAAGGACGCCGTCGACGAGATCGCCGGCGGGCTGCTGTCACTCGGGATCGAGCAGGAGCAGCGGGTCGGCATCGCTGCCTCGACGCGCTTCGAGTGGATCCTCGCCGACCTCGCCGTGATGTGTGCTGGTGCGGCCACCACGACTGTCTACCCCTCGACGATGGCCGACGACGTCGCCTACATCGTGGCCGACTCCGACTGCCAGGTCGTCTTCGCGGAGAACGAGGACCAGGTCGCCAAGCTGCGTGACAACAGGGCCAAGCTGCCCGAGCTGAAGAAGGTCGTGCTCTTCGACGGGGAGCCCGACGCCCAGGACGGCGACTGGGTGATGACGCTCGCGCAACTGCGCGAGGCCGGCGCGGCGTACAACACGGCCAACCCGGGCGCCATCGAGGCGATCGCGGAGAAGATCCCCACCGACCAGCTCGCCACGCTCGTCTACACGTCGGGCACCACCGGCAAGCCGAAGGGCGTACGCCTGCTGCACAGTGCCTGGACCTACGAGGGCGCCGTCATCGAGTCCCAGCACATCCTCGACGACCGCGACCTGCAGTTCCTGTGGCTGCCGATGTCGCACGTGTTCGGCAAGGTGCTGCTCAGCGCCCAGCTCGCCTGCGGCTTCGCGACTGCGGTTGACGGTCGGGTCGACAAGATCATCGACAACCTGGCGATCATCAAGCCGACCTTCATGGGTGCGGCGCCGCGCATCTTCGAGAAGGCGTACGCCCGGGTGGTCACCATGACCGCGCAGGAGGGTGGCCTCAAGGAGCGCATCTTCAACGCCGCCTTCGCGGTCGGCACCAAGGTCGTCGACCTGCGCCAGGCCGGCAAGCCGATCCCGCCGCTCCTGAACCTCCAGTTCAACCTCTTCGACAAGCTCGTCTTCTCCAAGGTGCGCGAGCGCTTCGGTGGCCGGGTGCGGTTCTTCATCTCCGGCTCGGCAGCGCTCAACCGCGACATCGCGAAGTGGTTCGACGCCGCCGGGGTGCTGATCCTCGAGGGCTACGGCCTCACCGAGACCGCGGCGGGCGCGTTCGTCAACCACCCCGAGGACAACCGGATCGGCACCGTCGGCCCGGCCTTCCCCGGCTCCGAGGCGCGCCTGGGCGAGAACGACGAGATCCTGATCAAGGGCCCGAACGTGATGGCCGGCTACCACAACCTGCCCGAGGAGAGCGCGAAGGCGTTCACCGAGGACGGCTTCTTCCACACCGGCGACAAGGGCAGCTTCGACGACGACGGCTACCTGCGCATCACCGGCCGGATCAAGGAACTCTTCAAGACCTCCGGCGGCAAGTACATCGCCCCCAACGCGATCGAGGGCAAGTTCAAGGCGCTGTGCCCGTACGCCAGCCAGTTCATCGTCTTCGGCAACGAGCGCAACTTCGTGGTCGCGCTGGTCACCCTCGACCCCGACGCGCTGCCCGACTGGGCGAAGGAGAACGGTCTGGAGGGCAAGTCGTACGCCGAGATCGTCGCCACCCAGGCCTGCCGCGACATGGTGCAGGGCTACGTCGACCAGCTCAACGCAGAGCTCAACCGCTGGGAGACGATCAAGAAGTTCGAGCTCCTCGACCACGACCTCACCATCGAGTCCGGCGAACTCACCCCGTCGCTGAAGGTCAAGCGCAACGTCGTTGAGCAGAACTACGCCGACACCCTGGACGCCTTCTACAAGTGACCCGGCTGGGTTTCTACGTCCATGTGCCGTTCTGCTCGGTGCGGTGCGGGTACTGCGACTTCAACACCTACACGGCGACGGAGCTGGGCGGGGGTGGGTCGCAGGCGGAGTACGCGAGCTGGGCCGTACGCGAGATCGAGTCGTCCGCGGACTCGCTGAAGGATCGCGTCGTCGACACGGTCTTCTTCGGTGGCGGGACCCCCACCCTGCTGCCGGTCGGCGATCTGACCGCGATGCTGGCGGCGATCGACCGCGTGCACGGGTTCGCGCCGGAGGCCGAGGTGACCACCGAGGCGAACCCTGACAGCGTCACCGCAGACTCCCTCGAGCGGCTGCGCGAGGGCGGCTTCAACCGGATCTCCTTCGGGATGCAGTCTGCGGTCCCGCACGTGCTGAAGGTGCTCGACCGCACCCACGACCCCGAGCGGGTGCCGGCGGTCGTCGAGTGGGCGCGCGCCGCAGGCTTCGAGCAGATCAGTCTCGACCTGATCTACGGCACCCCGGGCGAGAGCGTCGAGGACTGGCAGCGCTCTCTCGACGCAGCGCTGTCCTGCAGCCCCGACCACATCTCGGCGTACTCCCTGATCGTGGAGGAGGGCACCCGGCTGGCCCGGTCCGTACGCGCCGGCGAGATCCCGATGCCCGACGAGGACGACCTCGCCGACAAGTACGTCCAGGCCGACGAGACCCTTGCCACGGCCGGCCTGCGGTGGTACGAGGTCTCCAACTGGGCCCGCGACGAGGCGGGGGAGTGCCGGCACAACCTCGGCTATTGGCGCAGCGACGACTGGTGGGGTGTCGGACCGGGCGCGCACTCACATCTGGCCGGTGAGCGTTGGTGGAACGTCAAGCATCCCCGCGCGTACGCCCAGCGGCTCGGCGCCGGCGAGACCCCGGTCGCGGACCGGGAGATCCTCGATGACGACACCCGGCACACCGAGCGGGTGTTGTTGGAGGTACGCCTGCGCGAGGGCATGCCGGTCGAGTTGGCCACGGCAGAAAGGATCGGCGAGGTCGTCGCCGACGGGCTCGCGGAGGTGAGCGACGGGCGCCTCGTCCTGACCCGGCAGGGCCGGCTCCTGGCCGACCACGT
>DASVMH010000090.1:0-4737 GCA_036384455.1 Marmoricola sp.
GCAGCCCGACGGCGCCTCGGAGCGTCAGCCGCAGGGCAAGCCCGACAACAAGCCGGATAACAAGCCGGATAACAAGCCCGACAACAAGCAGGGCGAGCAGCAGCCGCAGAAACAGGGTCAGGCTCAGCAGGGCGGTCAAGCGGACCAGCAGGGCGAGGACGGCGGCAGCCGTCGCAACCGGCGTCGTCGTGGCCGGGACCGGCAGAACACCGGCGGCGCCACCACCGGTGGCGGCCGCGGTCGCAACGAGCCCGATCTCAACATCCTCGACGACGATGTGCTCTCGCCGTGCGCCGGCATCCTCGACGTCCTCGACAACTACGCGTTCGTCCGCACCAGCGGCTATCTCGCCGGTGACGACGACGTCTACGTCGCACTGTCGATGGTGCGTAAGTACGGCCTGCGCCGTGGTGACGCCATCACCGGGCAGGTGCGGCAACCGCGTGAGGGCGAGCGCAAGGAGAAGTTCAACCCGCTGGTCAAGATCGACAGTGTCAACGGAGCGGACCCCGAGACCGCGAAGGAACGGGTGGAGTTCGCCAAGCTGACGCCGCTCTACCCGGCCGAGCGGCTCCGCATGGAGACGGCCTCGTCGAACATGACCGGCCGGGTCATCGACATCGCGGCTCCGATCGGCAAGGGCCAGCGCGGTCTGATCGTGTCGCCGGCCAAGGCCGGCAAGACGATGATCATGCAGGCCATCGCGAACGCCGTGGCGCTGAACAACCCCGAGTGCCATCTCATGGTGGTGCTCGTCGACGAGCGCCCCGAGGAGGTCACCGACTTCGAGCGCACCGTGAAGGGTGAGGTGATCAGCTCGACCTTCGACCGGCCGGCGTCGGACCACACCACCGTCGCGGAGCTCTCGATCGAGCGCGCGAAGCGGCTCGTCGAGCTGGGTCACGACGTCGTCGTCCTGCTCGACGGGATCACCCGTCTGGGGCGCGCCTACAACCTCGCGATGCCGGCCAGCGGGCGGGTGCTGTCGGGCGGGGTCGACTCGGCGGCCCTCTATCCGCCCAAGAAGTTCTTCGGCGCGGCGCGCAACATCGAGAACGGCGGATCGCTGACCATCATCGCCACGGCGCTGATCGAGAGCGGCTCGAAGATGGACGAGGTCATCTTCGAGGAGTTCAAGGGCACCGGGAACATGGAGCTACGACTGCGCCGCGACTTCGCGGACAAGCGGATCTTCCCGGCCGTCGACGTGATCGCCTCCGGCACCCGGCGTGAGGAGTTGCTGCTCTCCAAGGAGGAGCTGGCGATCGTGTGGAAGCTGCGCCGGGTGCTCTCGGCCCTCGACGGGCAACAGGCGCTCGAGCTGCTCCTGGAGCGGTTGAAGAAGGCCCAGAACAACGTCGAGTTCCTCATGCAGGTGCAGAAGACCACGCCGTCCGTGGACGACGTCGCGGAGCGTACGGGCGACTGAGGGCCGAATCTGCTCGATCCTCAACCGATCTGCCCATTTCGCCCCGAGCGACCGCTTTGCCGGTTTATCCTGGGGTTCACACCTTGGGAGGGGTGTGCAGCGCGTGTCCTGGGGAGGGTGCAATGGTGAGGATCGTCATCGCCGACGATGACGCGGATATCCGTGAGCTCGTCGTGTTCAAGTTGCGCCATGCCGGCCATGAGGTCGTGCCCGTCGCGGACGGCACCGCGGCGATCGAGGTCTGCACGACGGACCCGCCCGATGCGGTGATCCTCGACGTGATGATGCCGCGACTGGGTGGTCTTGACGCCGCTCGCGAACTACGGGCGAACCCTGCCACCGCGAAGCTGCCGATCATCATGCTCACCGCGCGGGCCCAGGAGTCGGACATCGAGCAGGGTCGAGCGGTCGGCGCCGACGACTACATCGTCAAACCGTTCAGTCCGCGCGAGCTCTCCTCACGGGTCGAGGACGTGCTCGCCCAGGCTCGCTGACGGGAACAATCCACGCGAGGGAGTGGTTGCACCCGGTGTCGATCCGATTCGCGTCCAGTGGGCCTGCAATGGCACACTTGTGCGCTGGCTCCGGTTCACGTCTCGATCGCCTTCCGAGGCAGAGGCGACCCGGCGGCCCTACCCGAGGAGAAGGACACCCATGAAGAAGGACATCCACCCCGAGTACGTGCTGACCCAGGTGAGTTGCACCTGCGGCAACACGTTCACGACCCGCAGCACCGCCACCGACGGCGTCATCCGCGCCGAGGTGTGCTCCAACTGCCACCCGTTCTACACCGGCAAGCAGAAGATCCTCGACACCGGCGGCCGCGTCGCCCGCTTCGAGGCCCGCTACGCCAAGGCCAAGGACGCCGCGAAGAAGTAGCTCTTCCACGAACGCCGGTCACCGCATCCGCGGGGCCGGCGTTCGTCGTCCGTCAGTGACGTTTCGCGGAATGGAGGAGAGGCACGGTGTTCGAAGCGGTTGAGGGTCTCGCGGCGGAGCACGCCGAGATCGAGCAGCAGCTCGCCGACCCTTCGGTGCATGCCGACCAGGGTCTCGCCAAGCGCCTCAACCAGCGGTATGCGGAGCTGACGGCGATCATCACCGCCTGGCGCGAGTGGCAGCAGTTGGGTGACGACATCGGTGCGGCACACGAGCTCGCCGCCGAGGATCCGGCCTTCGCTGAGGAGGCCGGTCAGCTGGCCGGCCGCCGGGACGAGGTCGAGGAGCGGCTCCGCCATCTCCTGGTGCCCCGTGATCCTGCCGACGGGAAGGACGCGCTGCTCGAGATCAAGTCGGGCGAGGGTGGTGAGGAGTCGGCGCTGTTCGCCGGCGACCTGCTGCGGATGTACACCCGGTACGCCGAGCGCCGGGGCTGGTCGGTCGAGATCCTCGATGCCACGGAGTCCGACCTGGGCGGCTACAAGTCGGTCACGGTCGCGGTGAAGGCGACCTCGAGAACGCAGCACACCGGTCCGGGTGAGGCCCCTTATGCGCTGTTGAAGTTCGAGGGTGGCGTGCACCGCGTCCAGCGGGTCCCCGTCACCGAGAGCCAGGGCCGCGTGCACACCAGCGCCGCGGGCGTACTCGTGCTGCCCGAGGCGGAACAGGTCGACGTGACGATCGACGAGAACGACCTGCGCATCGACGTGTTCCGGTCTTCTGGGCCCGGCGGACAGAGTGTGAACACCACCGACTCGGCGGTACGGATCACCCACCTCCCGACCGGGATCGTGGTCAGTTGCCAGAACGAGAAGTCCCAGCTGCAGAACAAGGAACAGGCGATGCGGATTCTCCGGGCGAGGCTGCTCCAAGCCGCCCAGGAGGCCGCTGATGCGGAGGCGAGTGACGCCCGCAGGTCGCAGGTGCGCACCGTCGACCGCTCCGAGCGGATCCGGACCTACAACTTCCCCGAGAATCGCATCTCGGACCACCGCACGGGCTACAAGGCGTACAACCTCGACCACGTCCTCGACGGCGACCTCGAACCGGTCATCGCGTCCTGCGTCGAGGCCGACATGGCCGCCTGCCTGGAGTCGCTCGGTGAGTGACTCCGATCGGTGGTCGAGCCTGTCGAATCCCCGTGACCTCGTCCGCATCGCCGCCGAGCGGTTGCGGGCGGCGGGGGTGGCATCCGCTGAGTTCGACGCGGCCGAGTTGCTCGCCCACGTCCTCGGCATCACGCGCCCGCAGTTGGGACTCGTGAGCGAGATGAGCGAGGAGGACCGCGCCACCTTCGACGCACTCGTCGCCCGGCGCGCGAGCCGCGAGCCGCTGCAGCACCTCATCGGCACCGCGTGGTTCCGCTACATCACCGTCGAAGTCGGCCCCGGCGTCTTCGTTCCTCGGCCCGAGACCGAGCTGCTCGCGGGCTGGGCGATCGAGCAGTGCGGCACGTTGGTCGAGGAGCGAGCGCCTCGAAACCGAGCCCTCGTCGTCGACCTGTGTACCGGTTCGGGAGCGATCGCCAAGTCGATCGCGCACGAGGCTTCGACGGCCACGGTGTACGCCGTGGAGATGGACCCGGTCGCCCACGAATGGGCGACCCGCAACCTCGAGGGAACCGGCGTCGACCTGCGTCTCGGGGACATGGCCACGGCCTTCCCCGCCCTCGACGGTGCCGTCGACGTGGTGGTGTGCAATCCGCCGTACATCCCACTGGAGGCGTGGGAATCGGTCGCCGTCGAGGCTCGCGACCATGACCCCGCCACCGCCTTGTGGTCCGGTGAGGACGGTCTGGATGCGATGCGGGTCCTCGAGCGGGCGGCGGCGCGGCTGCTCCGTCCCGGAGGGGTCGTGGGCGCCGAGCACGCCGATGCGCAGGGCGTCAGCGCTCCGGGCGTCTTCACCGGCACGGGGCGTTGGGCGGACGTACGCGACCATCTCGACCTGGCAGGTCGCCCCCGCTTTCTGACGGCGCGACTGGCACCATGACAACCGTGACATCAGCCTCCGACCCGACCGCTCGCCGATTCGACGCTCGCGACCCCGAGCAGCTCGAGGACGCTCTCGCGACCGCCGTCCTGGCCGTGCGCGGCGGGGATCTGGTCCTGCTCCCCACCGACACCGTCTACGGCATCGGCGCCGACGCGTTCGACGCGACGGCCGTCGCGGCCCTGTTGGCCGCGAAGGGGCGCGGGCGCGAGATGCCGCCGCCGGTGCTCGTCGCCGATGCCGCCACGCTCGATGCGCTCGCGTCGGGTGTTCCGGACTGGGTGCGGTCGCTCGTGGACAAGTACTGGCCCGGAGCGCTGACCGTGATCCTGCGCCAGCAACCGTCGCTGCAATGGGACCTGGGGGAGACCCGTGGC
>DASVMH010000091.1:0-11948 GCA_036384455.1 Marmoricola sp.
ATCGACGCCGGAGGCGCCGTCTCGGGTCTGGTACTTCAGCACGATCGTGTGTGCGTCGTCGTACGTGCCGTGCACGGTCACCCGGCGCCACTCGACGTTCTTCGACGGCTGCTTGCCCGGCGCCATCAACTGGCCGATCGGCACCGGCAGCGCCTTGAGGTTGGTGCGCGTGACGACGTTGCTGTGCCGCTTCTCCTGCAACCGGTGGAACTGCCACTGCCCGAGCGCCCAGGCACCCCATGCGGCCAGGATGACGACGATCGCGAAGGTCGCCCAGCGGCGCGACAACAGGAATTTCACGAGATCACCGAGACGATCGGAGCGAGGATCACGAGGCCGAGGCTATCGAGAGGGCCCTCGTGCCTATGCTCGTGGGGTGGATGCCGTGACGCCGTTGATCGACAGGTTCGGCCGCGTCGCGACCGATCTGAGGGTGTCGGTCACCGATCGGTGCAACCTGCGCTGCCACTACTGCATGCCGGCCGAGGGTCTGGAGTGGCTCCCACGGGCCGAGGTGCTCACCGACGACGAGGTGATCCGGCTGGTCCGCATCGGGGTGCAGCGGCTCGGGATCACCGAGGTGCGCTTCACCGGCGGCGAGCCGCTGCTGCGCAAGGGCCTCGTCGGTCTCGTCGCGCGGACGAAGGCGCTGGGCGTCGAGGTCTCGCTGACCACCAACGGGCTCGGCCTCAAGCATCTCGCGGGGGCACTCGCCGACGCGGGTCTCGACCGCGTCAACGTCAGCCTCGACACGGTCCGACGCGACACGTTCACCGAGATCACCCGGCGCGACCGACTCGCCGACGTGGTCGAGGGCCTCGCGGCAGCCCATGCCACCGGCCTGCACCCGGTCAAGATCAACGCGGTCCTGATGCGCGGCCTCAAAGACGACCAGGCGCCGGAACTCCTCGGGTGGTGCCTCGAACGCGGCTACCGGCTGCGCTTCATCGAGCAGATGCCGCTGGACGCGCAGGGGGAGTGGCGCCGCGACGACATGGTCACCGCGCTGGAGATCCTCGACCGTCTCCGTACGACGCACGACCTGACGCCCGTCGACACGCCCCGTGGCAGCGCACCCGCCGAGGAGTGGCTCGTGGACGGGGGCCCGGCCACCGTCGGAGTGATCGCCTCGGTGACCCGGCCGTTCTGCGGCTCGTGTGATCGCGTACGCCTGACCGCCGACGGTCAGATCCGCAACTGCCTGTTCGCGCGCGAGGAGTCCGACCTGCGCACGCCCATGCGGGAGGGTGCCGGCGACGACGAGATCGCTGCGCGTTGGCTGCGCGCGATGGCCGTGAAGGCCGCAGGTCACGGGATCGACGACCCGGCCTTCCTGCAGCCCGATCGGCCGATGTCCGCGATCGGCGGCTGAGCCGGTCCAGTCGGCTCGAGGCGTCAGCCGCCCAGCGAGGACTCGTCGTCCTCGAGGCGGAAGCCCACCTTGAGGCCGACCTGGAAGTGCTCGACCTCACCGTCCTTGGCCTGGCCGCGCACCTGCGTGACCTCGAACCAGTCGATGTGGCGCAGGGTCGCGGAGGCGCGCTCGATGCCGTTGCGGATGGCCTGGTCGATGCCGTCCGGGGAGGTGCCGACGATCTCGGTGACGCGATAGGTGCGGTTGGACATGGGGCCAGCCTGCCACGTCGCCGGATGCGACGTACTGTGGAGACATGGACTGGGCGCATCGCACCGAGGAGGTCCCGCGGATCACCACTGCGGGCCGGTCCCCGAAGGAGGAGTTGGCGCATCGCCAACGCCGCTACGTCCTGTCCATGACGATCCGCACGCTGTGTTTCATCGGAGCCGTCTTCGCCCGGTCGATCCCGTGGCTGTGCATCATCTTGATCATCGCGTCCTTCGTGCTGCCCTATGTCGCGGTGGTCATGGCCAACAGCGTCAGCCCCGTCATCCCCGGCGACCCGGTCGACGGTCCCGGCAACGATCACAAGGAACTCCGGTGAGCGAGCCGCTGATCTGCTCGGCGAAGGGATGCACCGAGCCGGCCGAGTTCGAGCTCGGGTGGAACAACCCCAAGCTGCACACCCCCGACCGGCGCAAGGTCTGGTTGGCCTGCTCGACCCACCGGCACTCGCTCGCCGACTTCCTCGGCGCCCGCGGCTTCCTGCGGGACACCACTCCGGTCGGCCCGGTCGACTGACGCCGATTCGGTGTACCCCGCAGTAATCACTAGCGTCGCCGGGGTGAGCAGATCAGTCCTCGTCACCGGCGGCAACCGCGGCATCGGCCGCGCCATCGCCGAGGCGTTCTTGGCCCAGGGCGACCAGGTCGCCGTCACGAGCAGGAACGGCGACGCCCCCGACGGTGCCTTCGCGGTCGCCTGCGAGCTGACCGATCCCGACTCGGTCACGGCCGCCTTCGACGCGGTCGAGGCGCACCAGGGCCCGGTGGAGGTGCTCGTCGCCAACGCCGGCATCACCCGCGACACCCTCCTGCTGCGGATGTCCGAGGACGACTGGAACGACGTCGTCGCGACGAACCTCACCGGCACCTTCCGGGTCGCCAAGCGCGCCGCCAAGGGCATGTTGCGGCTGCGCCGCGGCCGGATCGTGCTCATCTCCAGCGTCGTCGGGCTGATGGGTTCGCCGGGACAGGTGAACTACGCGGCCACGAAGGCCGGGCTCGTCGGGATGGCCCGGTCACTGGCCCGTGAGCTCGGCAGCCGGGGCATCACCACCAACGTGGTGGCCCCCGGCTTCATCGAGACGGACATGACCGCGGTGCTCCCAGAGGAGCAGCAGCAGGCCTATCGCGAGCAGATCCCGCTCGGGCGCATGGGCAGCACGACCGAGATCGCGGACGCGGTCACCTGGCTGGCATCGGACAACGCGGGCTACGTCACCGGGGCGGTCATCCCGGTCGACGGCGGCCTGGGAATGGGGCACTGACATGGGCGCAGGAATCTTGGAGGGCAGGTCGATCCTGGTCACCGGGGTCACGATGGACAGCTCGATCGGGTTCGCCATCGCGAAGATCGCCCAGGAGCAGGGCGCGAACGTCGTGATCTCGAACTTCGGCCGGGCCCTCGGCATCACCCGGCGGATCGCGAAACGGCTACCGACCGAGCCTCCCGTGATCGAGCTCGACGTGACCGACGAGGAGCATCTCGCGGCCCTTCCCGCGACGTTGGGCGAGCACTTCGACCATCTCGACGGCGTGGTGCACTCCATCGCGTACGGCAATCCCGAGACCCTCCTGGGCGGCAGGTTCCTGGGCGGGCCCTGGCCCGACGTGGCCCAGGCGGTCCAGGTCTCGGCGTACTCCCTGATGTCGTTGAGCCAGGCCTGCCTGCCGATGATGACCGGCGGCGGCTCCATCGTCGGGATGACCTTCGACGCGACGGTGGCCTGGCCTGCCTACGACTGGATGGGCGTCGCCAAGGCGGGGCTCGAGTCGTGCGCCCGCTACCTCGCCCGCGATCTCGGACCCCAGGGCGTCCGGGTCAATCTCGTCAGCGCCGGCCCCCTCAAGACCATGGCGGCCAAGGCGATCCCGGGTTTCGAGGACCTCGAGGCCAACTGGGACCAGCGCTCCCCGCTCGGGTGGGACAACACGGACGCCGCGCCCACGGCACGGGCCGTGGTGGCGCTGCTCTCCGACTTCTTCCCCGCGACGACCGGGGAGATCGTGCACGTCGACGGCGGCTACCACGCGATGGGAGCCTGACCCACCCCTCTAGGATCCGGTCCCGATGAGTGAGTTGCTGGCTCGGGGGACGCCGCAGGGCCGACGCACGCTCGCGACCGTCACCCTCGGGTCCGGGATCGCACTCCTGGACGGGACCGTCGTCAACATCGCGGTCAAGCCGATCGGTCTCGACCTCGGAGCCCGCCTCGGCCAGCTGCAGTGGGTCGTCAACGGTTACATGCTCGCGCTGGCCTCGCTGATCCTCGTCGGCGGCAGCCTCGGTGACCGGCTCGGACGACGACGGGTCTATGTCGTCGGTGTGGCCGGCTTCGGGGTCGCCAGCGCATTGTGCGCGGCAGCGCAGGACCCGTCCCAGCTGATCGTGCTGCGCGTCGTCCAGGGCGTCTTCGCCGCGCTCCTGACGCCCGGCTCGCTCTCGATCCTGCAGTCGACCTTCCGCCCCGAGGACCGTGCTGCGGCGATCGGCACCTGGGCCGGGGTGTCGGGGATCGCCGCGGCCGCAGGACCGTTGGTGGGGGGATTCCTCATCGACCATGGCGGCTGGCGATGGATCTTCGCCATCAACGTGCCGCTGTGTGCGATCGTCGTCGCGCTCGCCCGCGAGATCCCGGAGAGCCGCGACCGGGGTGCGGCGAGGCGGTTGGACGTCCCGGGGGCGGTCGCTGGCGTGCTCGCCCTGGCCGCGACGACGTACGTGCTGACCTCCTGGCGCACCGTCGGAGTCGTCAGCGCGATCGTCGGGGCACTGCTGGCGCTGCTACTGTGGTTCGGATTCGTCCGGCTCGAGCGTCGACGCAACGCCATGCTCCCGCTCGAACTGTTCGGCTCCCGCGTCTTCGTCGCGGCGAACCTGATGACGTTCCTCGTCTACGGCGCCCTCGGCGCCGCGCTCTTCTTCCTCGTCCTCCAACTCCAGGTGACCTCGGGGTACGGCCCGATCGGGGCCGGCCTGGCATCGCTGCCGATCACGGTGGCGATGCTGCTGCTGTCCTCGCGGATGGCGGTGCTCGCCCAACGCACCGGGCCGAGGCTGCCCATGTCGATCGGACCGCTCGTCTGCGCGGCCGGGATCGCCCTGCTCGCGGGCGTCGACGCGCATGCGCCGTACTGGACCCACGTCTTCCCCGGCATCACCGTCTTCGCCCTCGGCCTGACCACCCTGGTGGCACCGCCGACCAGTGCCGTGCTGGCCGCGGCACCCGACCGGCATGCGGGCGTCGCGAGCGGCGTCAACAACGCGGTGGCACGCACCGGATCGCTCCTGGCGGTCGCCGCGCTCCCGGCCGCGGTCGGGCTGACCGGCGACGACTACCAGCACCCGAGCATCCTCACCACGGGGTACGCCCACGCGCAGTTGATCTGTTCGGTGCTGCTCGCCCTCGGTGGTGTGATCTCATGGTTCGGGCTGCGCGAAGGGGCGGTCACCGACGACGAGGGTCTGCCGGCGTTGCCGCCGGCGGGGGAGGACCACGATGACTGAGACCGCGATCGCCACCCGGCTCGCGCTGCTGATCGACTCCGACAACGTGTCCGGCAAACATGCCCGCGCGATCATCGACGAGTTGGCCACCTACGGCACCTTGACCGTACGCCGGGCGTACGGCGACTGGAGCAGCAACCAACTCGCCCAGTGGCGCGACCGGTTGCACGCCAACGCGATCACCCCGGTGCAGCAGTTCGCCAACACGAAGGGCAAGAACTCCACCGACTCCGCGCTGATCATCGACGCGATGGACCTGCTCTACTCGGGCAACCTCGACGGCTTCGTGATCGTCTCGAGCGACAGCGACTTCACGCGGCTGGCGACGCGTCTGAGGGAGTCGGGGAAGGTCGTCTACGGCATCGGCGCGAAGAAGACACCCCAGGCGTTCACCGAGGCCTGTGACCGGTTCATCTACCTCGAGAACCTCGGCGCCGAGGAGCCCCCGGAAACCGCCGAGACCGCCGAGACTGCCGAGACCGCGAAGAAGGAGCCGGAGGCTGCTCCCAAGGAGGTCGAGGACGCCACCAACCCGCGGCTGCAGTCGCGGGTCCACAAGGCGCTGCACGCGACCTCGGGGGACGACGGCTGGTCGACGATGTCGGCGATCGGCCAGCAGTTACAGAAGAGCGACCCCACCTTCGACCCCCGCACGTACGGCTTCTCCAAGCTCAGCGAGCTGATGACCCACCTTCCCTACGTGGACATCAGGTGGGACGGCGGCCGGCCCGGCGCCGGCCGGGTCTGGGTGAAGCCGAAGGGCAAGGGGCCATCGCCGGCGAAGAAGGCGGCGAAGGCTCCGGCGAAGAAGTCCGCGAAATAGCCTTCCCGGTTTCGCCCGAAACGTCCGTGCGTCTGTCACAGTTGTCCGATGCAGTCACAGGGGAGGCGACTGGTCCTCATGCGGCACGCGAAAGCGGAGCCGTTCGCTGCGGCGGACAACGAGCGCGCCCTCACCGAGCGCGGACGCCGCGACGCGGTGGAGGCCGGCCTGTGGCTGGCCGCGGCCGGTGTCGAGCCGGACTATGCGCTCGTCTCCTCCGCGGCGCGGACGACCGGCACCTGGGAGGCGATGGCGCACGGACTGCGCAGCGCCGCCGAGGTCACCTTCGACGAGGCGCTCTACTCCGCGGGCCCGGAGACGATGCTCGACACGATCCGAGCGGTGCCGATCGACGCGACGACGGTGATCGTGGTCGGCCACAACCCGACCGTCGCCTACCTCGCCCACTCCCTCGACGACGGTACGCCCGATGAGGACGCGTTCCGCGAGATGAGCGAGGGCTACCCGACGGCGGCACTGACCGTGCTCGACGTGCCCGTGGCCTGGCACGAGGTCGGCGACGCCACCTGCCACATCACGGCGTTCCACGTCGGTCAGGGCGCCGGCGCCGGCTGATCACTCGATCGGGGGAGCCGGCGTGGTGATGCCTGCGGCCTCGTCCGCCGCCTCGATCTCCTCGCGGGTGATGCCCAGGAGATACATCACCGCGTCGAGATAGGGCACGTTGACCGCCGTCGGCGCGGCGGCCCGCACGACGGGCTTGGCGTTGAAGGCGATGCCGAGACCCGCGGCGTTGAGCATGTCGAGGTCGTTGGCACCGTCGCCGATCGCGATCGTGGCGGCGAGGGGCAGCCCGATCCGCTCGGCGAAGTCGCGCAGCGCGGCCGCCTTGCCCTCCCGGTCGACGATCTCACCGACCACCCGCCCGGTGAGCACGCCGTCCTCGATCTCGAGTTCGTTGGCCCTGGAGTAGTGGATGCCGAGCTCCTCGGCGAGGCGGTCGGTGATCTGCGTGAAGCCACCCGACACGATCGCGAAGCGGTAGCCGAGGCGCTTGAGCGTCCGCACGGTCGTCCGTGCGCCCGGCGCGAGCACGAGCTCGTCGTACACCTTCTCCAGCGCGCCCACCGGCACGCCCTTGAGCAGCGCCACCCGCTCCCGCAGGCTCTCGGCGAAGTCGATCTCGCCGTTCATGGCACGGGCGGTCACCGCGGCGACCTCGGCCTCGCAGCCCGCGTGGGCGGCGATCATCTCGATGACCTCGCCCTGGATCAGGGTGGAGTCGACGTCCATGACGATCAGCCGCATCCCGCGACGCAGGATGTTCGCCGGCTGCACGGCGACGTCGACCCCCTGCCGGGCCGCCTCGGCGGCGAGCAGCGGCCGCAGCCGATCGGTGTCGGTGCCCGAGACGTGCAGGTCGATCGCGGTCACCGAATAGCGCGCCATCCGCTCGATCCGGTCGATGTTCGCGCCGCTGTCGGCGATCCGGCCGGCGATCGCGGCGACGGCCGCCGAGGTCAGCGGTACGCCGAGCACGGTGACGTGGCTGCGGCCCTGGGGGCGGCTGCGGTTGTCGCCCGACCCGGGCTGGATGTCCAGCGCCATGTCGAGCGAGCGCGCCACCGTCGTGATGGCGTCCTGCAGCGCGTGCCAGTCACGCGGCGCGGAGACGAGCACGCCGAGGATCAGCCGACCGCGCAGGACGATCTGCTCGATGTCGAGCACCTCGACGGCGAACCCGGCGAGCGTGTCGAAGACGAGCGAGGTCACCCCCGGACGGTCCTTGCCGTTGAGGGTGATCAGGAGGGTGCGCGTCTCGGCCATGTCGCAGTGAGGCTATCGAAGCAACCTTTCGGGCCGCGCGTGCGTCAACACTGACGAAGATGTCCATCGAAACTGGAGGGAACCTCATGGTGCGATCAGCACGAATCGCCGCAGTCCTTGCGGCGGTGCTCGGCGCCGCGTTCTTGATCTCGGGTCCAGCTCAGGCAGGGAGCCACGGGTCGAAGCTCTCGGCCACGATCCAGAGCCACATCCGGGCCGCCGCCCATCCGTACCTGCGGAAGGCGTGCGACAACGGATTGGCGGCACCCCGACGCGGCATCCGCACGCGTACGCCCAACGGTCGGCACGTGATCGTGGCGCAGACGACCTGCGTCGGCGCCACGGCGACCACCCCGATCGACACCGGTGTGTACACGAGGAACGGGCACGAGCGCTATCTCCTCGACCGGGGTCGCGCGTTCCGCCACGGCAAGCGCACCCTGATCGCGCTCTCGGCGCACAAGGTGCGCAAGGGTGTCGTGGCGGTCGTCTACGGCGGTTACACGGCCGACGACATGTCGTGCTGCCCGAGCCGCATGTACAAGCGGGTCTTCCACCTGCACTGGTCGCACGCCACCCACGGGAGGCTGCACCGGATTCCGCTCCGCTGAGTCCGGGTCACCGACAGGTCGCGACGAGCGTGCGCCGGGCCGCCCGGTCCAGCGAGTCCAGGACGACGTCCCGGCGCCGCATGTCGGCGGCGGTCAACGCACCCGCGGGGGTGGTGCGTGCCAGACCGACGATGTCCAGGCACAGCAGGGCGCGCTCGACGCTTTCGCGATCACGGTCGGATGTGGCCCCCGGCAGCGGTGCCGGCGTGCGGTGACGCACGTTGAGCACCGCGTCGGGGCCCACGCCGGTGCCCTCGAACAGCACCGCCTCACCGGCCTCCAGGGCAGCCGCGTTGAAGGCGGCCGGTCCACGGAGGCCGACCGGATCCCCGGGGGCCGGCAGCGCGGACGCGACGCCGGAGATGCCGAGGTGGCGCAACGTGCCGAGTGCCAGGCCGAGCGGGAGTGCACCGTCGGCATCCGGCAGCCCCGTGACGACCTGCACCATGTGTTCGTGCCCGGCGTCGACGTGTGCGAGGAGGTCGTCCGAGGACGCGCCACCGCGCAGCCACGCACCCACCCATGCCGACAAGATCGCGGCGCGGGGAAGTTCCAGGGTCACCCGGCGCAGGCTAGCCCCACCCGATAGGTTGGCCGCTGGACGGGCCCCCGCGACGATCGAGGAGTTATGACTGCGGTTCTCGAGCTCGAGGACGTGAGCGTACGGCGTGGTCGCGCCACCCTGCTCGACCATGTCGACTGGACCGTCCAGGACGACGAACGCTGGGTCATCCTGGGCTCCAACGGCGCCGGCAAGACCACGACGGTGCAGTTGTGCTCGGCCCAGACGCACCCCACCGAGGGCCGCGTCTCGATCCTCGGCGAGACGCTCGGGGCGGTCGACGTCTTCGAGTTGCGGCCGCGCATCGGCTACACGAGCGCTGCCGTCGCGGAGCGGATCCCACGCGATGAGCTGGTCCACAACGTGGTGGTCTCCGCGTCGTACGGCGTGTTCGGCCGCTGGCGCGAGCAGTACGACTCCCTCGACCACGAGCGCGCGAACGACCTGATGCTCGAGATCGGCGTCGGCCATCTCGCCCAGCGCACGTTCGGCACGTTGAGCGAGGGTGAGCGCAAGCGCGTCCAGATCGCCCGGGCGCTGATGACGGACCCGGAGTTCCTCATCCTCGACGAGCCCGGCGCCGGGCTCGACCTCGGCGGACGCGAGGACCTGGTCTCCACCCTCGCGGTCCTCGCCGCCGACCCGGCATCGCCGACGATGCTGCTGGTCTCGCACCACGTGGAGGAGATCCCGCCCGGTTTCACCCACGGCCTGCTGCTGCGTCAGGGGCGGGTGGTCGCCGCTGGCCCGCTCGACGAGGTGATGACCGCCGAGAAGTTGTCGGCGACCTTCGGCCTCTCGCTGCTGGTCACCCACGAGGACGGGCGCTACCAGGCACGACGTCGCCCGAGCCGCCGCCTGGCGTCCGGCTAGGCTGTCGGCGTGGGTTGGATCGGGGACCATCAGTGGGAGGCGTGGCTGATCGCCGCGGCGGTCCTGGCCGGTCTCGAACTGGTCAGCCTGGACCTCATCCTCATCATGCTCGCCGGGGGTGCGCTGGTCGGAGCCGTCCTCTCCGTCGTCGGCCTGCCCACGCTCGTCGCGTGTCTCGGCGCGCTCGTGACCGCCGTCGCACTGCTCGGGCTGCTCCGGCCCAACATGTTGCACCGGATCCACTCCGGCCCGTCGCTGCGGACCGGTGTCGACGCCCTGATCGGCACCCGCGCGCACGTCCTGAGCCCGGTCAGCGGCCGGCCCGGGGGCCGGATCAAGATCGGCGGTGAGGACTGGGCCGCGCTCGCCTTCGACGAGTCCGACCGCTTCGGCATCGGTGACATCGTCGACGTCGTCGAGATCCGCGGCGCCACCGCGTACGTCCTGCGCAGCAATGCCATCGGGGGTTCCACGCCGGAACTGCCCTCCGAAGAGAAGGGTGAGTGACCGACATGGTCATCGTGTTGATCGTCGTGGCCGTCCTGGTCGTCCTGCTGCTGAGCCGGACGGTCCGGATCATCGGCCAGGCCAAGGTGGGCATCGTCGAGCGGCTGGGCAAGTACCGCAAGACGCTGACCGCCGGACCGAACGTGGTCGTCCCGTTCATCGACCGCGTGAAGTACATCATCGACACCCGCGAGCAGGTGGTGTCCTTCCCGCCGCAGAACGTCATCACCGAGGACAACCTGACCGTCGCCGTCGACACGGTCATCTACTTCCAGGTGACCGACGCGGTCGCGGCGACCTACGAGATCGCGAACTACATCTCGGCGGTCGAGCAGCTCACCATGACCACGCTGCGCAACATCGTCGGCGGCATGGATCTCGAGCAGACGCTGACCGGCCGCGAGGAGATCAACGGCCGCCTCGCCACCGTCCTCGACGAGGCCACCGGCAAGTGGGGCATCAAGGTCAACCGGGTCGAGATCAAGGGCATCGACCCGCCGGCCTCCATCAAGGACTCGATGGAGAAGCAGATGCGCGCCGACCGTGACAAGCGTGCGGCGATCCTCACCGCCGAGGGCGAACGGCAGTCCGCGATCCTGACGGCCGAGGGCGCGAAGCAGGCCGCCATCCTCTCCGCCGAGGGTGACCGCGAGGCGCAGATCCTGCGCGCGCAGGCCGATCGCGAGTCCGCGATCCTCAAGGCGCAGGGTGAGGGCCAGGCCATCCAGACCGTCTTCCAGGCCATCCACGACGGCCAGCCCGACCAGGCGCTGTTGGCCTACCAGTACCTCCAGATGATGCCGAAGATCGCCGAGGGCGACGCCAACAAGGTCTGGGTGGTGCCCTCGGAGATCACCAAGGCGCTCGAGGGTCTCGGCTCGTCGGTGCACGAGATCGCGGGCATTCCCCAGCACACCGGCGGCCCGCGCGTACGCGTCGACATGGGCTCCTCCACGCCGCAGACACCCGACACCGATGCCTCCCTGGCCAGCGCCAACGAGGCGGTCCAGCAGGCGATCGCCGCTGCTGAGGAGTCCGTCGCGGGCGGTTCGTCGGGCGGTACGGCCACCGCCGACTCGGCCATCGACAAGGCCGAGACCGAAGCCGACTCCGAGGCGGACAGCGGATCCGACTCGGGATCCGACTCCGGGTCCGACTCGGGAGACGCCCCCAGCGCATGATCGGATCCGTCGGGGAGGCGGTCGCCGTCCTCCTGGCGGGCGTCGCCGAGGTCGCCCTCGTCCGCGGGTGCGGCGTCTGCCGGCGCGGCGTCTGCGCGAGCGGCGTTGCCCGGGTTGGCGGCGTCCTTGGCCTCGGCGATCGCGGCCTGCACGCTCGCCTGCGCGGCCGAGAGCTCGCGGTCGTCGCCCTCGCCCGGCACCTGAGGTTCGGTGGGTCCCATGTCGACGCGGTTCTTCACGCCACCCGTCTTGAGCGGGATGCCGGTGACCTCGTGGATCGACGAGCCCAGCCCCTCCAGCGCCTTGGTGATCTCCGAAGGCACGATCCACACCTTGTTGGCGTCCCCCTCGGCGATCTTCGGCATCATCTGGAGGTACTGGTAGGCCAGCAACGACTGGTCCGGCTGTCCGTCGTGGATCGCCTGGAACACCGTCTGGATGGCCTGGCCCTCACCCT
>DASVMH010000092.1:0-4404 GCA_036384455.1 Marmoricola sp.
GGACGGGCGGATCCGTGGCCGGGTGCAGGAGGTACGACGGTGAGCGTGAGCGATATCGAAACTCAGCGCACCGACGGAGCCTGGGATCCCCTGATCGCTCACCTGCGCGACCTCCGCAGCACCGCCGGTGACCCGTCGTACGGCCGGATCGCCGAACTCGTCGTGCAGGAACGGGTCCGCTGCGGCGCCTCCCCGGCGGCGGCACATCTGGCACGGAGCACGGTCTATGACCTTCTCCGCATGGGGCGGGCCCGCGTGGACCTCGGCCTCGTCCGTGAGGTCGGTGTCGTGTTGGGCGCCGACCGGGAGACGGTGGAGTCGTGGATCGACGGCTGCGCCTCGCAGGTTGTGCAGGCTGTCCCGACCGCCGAAGCGGAGCCGCCCCCGTCGGAGAACCTGCGCGAGCAGCTCCTCCTGTGCCTCGGGTGCCTGGTCCTGAACCTCGTCGGTCGGGAGTTCGTCGACTACTTCAACCTGCCGGTGTACCTGGACATGACCGGGACCGCGATCGCCGCCATCGCGCTCGGGCCCTGGCGCGGCGCGGCGGTCGGCGCGGCGACGAACGTGGTCGGTGCGTCCTTCAGTGGCCTCATCTCGATGCCGTTCGGCATCGTCAACGTCGTCGGGGCGCTCGTATGGGGGTACGGCGTCCGGCGCTACGGCATGGGCCGGACGCTGTTGCGGTTCTTCGCGCTGGGTGTCCTGACAGCGATCGTCTGCACGATGGTCTCCGTCCCGATCATCGTCGCCTCGCTCCACCACGACCTCCGGGTCGGCAACGACGTGGTCACCCAGCTCGTGTCCAACACGGTCGACGCGTTCGTCCCGGCGGTGAGCCTTGCCAACACCTTGACGTCGATGGCGGACAAGCTGCTCTCCAGCTTCATCGCGCTGGTCGTGATCTCCGCGCTGCCGTGGCGGATGCGCAAGGACGTCCCGCTGGTGCTGGCTGACCACCAGCCCTGAGCGGATGACGAGATTCGAACTCGCGACATTCAGCTTGGGAAGCTGACGCTCTACCAACTGAGCTACATCCGCATGCCGGTGTGATCCGGCAGGCCCAGATGCTACCCGAAGCCCCCGCCCAGCTGACTCTCAGGCAGGGTTGAGAGACTGTGCAGGTTTGTGACCTCGAGTGAAACGAGCAGTTGTGCCCACCAAGACCTTCACCCGTCCGATCGCCGCCGCCGCCGTGCTGGCCTGCGCCGCTGCGACCCTTGCTGCTTGCGGAAGCAGCAAGGACGACGCGAGTGGCAAGACCTACAGCGGCGTCTGCGACACCGTGAAGTCCGGCTCGGTCAGCGAGAGCGTCAAGACCAGCGGCGACATCGGCCAGCCGGCCGCGACCTTCGACAAGCCGCTCAAGGCGACCGGCCTGGAGCGCACCATCGTCAAGGTCGGCTCCGGGGAGAAGACGGAGAAGGGCCAGAACGTCAACGTCGCGATCTCGGTCTATCTCGGGACCGGCAAGGAGCTCGGCAAGGCGCAGACCGGGACGCTGCCCGTGGGCGTGTCCAGCAGCTCGCTTCCCAAGGCCTTCGCTGCCGGCGCAGCGTGCCTGCCCGTCGGCAGCCGCGCGGTCGTCACCGACACGGCGAAGGATGTCTACGGCTCGTCCCTGACCGGCAACTCCCAGATCAAGGCGACCGACAGCCTCGTCATCGTCACCGACGTCGTCTCGGTGGACAAGCCGCTGGTTCCGTCGAAGTGGACCAAGGACGTCCCGAAGGTGAGCATCGGCAAGGGCGGCAAGCCCAAGGTGACCCTGACCAGCAAGACGCCGTCGAAGAACCTCGAACTCAAGGTGCTCAAGCAGGGCACCGGCGCGACGGTCAAGAGCGGCGACTCGGTCACCCTCGACTACCAGGGCACCAGCTGGGACACCGGCAAGATCTTCGACCAGAGCTACGGCCGCTCTCCGGCGACCTTCACGACCGACCAGGTCGTGAAGGGCTTCGGGGCGGCCCTGGTCGGCCAGAAGGTCGGCACCCAGCTGATCGTGACGATGCCGCCGGAGGACGCCTACGGCGCGAAGGGGTCCGGTCAGCAGCTCTCCGGCCAGACGCTGGTCTTCTACATCGACATCGAGAAGACCAAGAGCGCCAGCTGAGCCAGCGGCTCAGATCGGCTCGTACGCCGGGCGCTTCGCGGTGACGTCGTCACCGGAGGAGCGCCCGGTGAGCCGGCGCTGCACCCACGGAGCGGCGTGGGTGCGCGCCCACGCCAGCTGTTGGCGGCGTGCTTCCGCGCGGGGGAGCGCGGGCGCGGGACGGCGCTCGGACTCCACGATGGTGTGCGGTACGCCGAGCGTCTCCAACACCTTGATGGCGACGTACTCATGGCCCAGAGGTCCCAGGTGGAGGCGATCCTCCGACCACATCACCTCCGGCGTGTGCGGACGCATCCGCCACGAGTCGAGCACCGTTGCGCCGTGCTTCTCCGCGATCTCGCGCACCCACTCGTTGTAGAGCGCGAACCGGCCACGCAGCGCGGAGAAGAGACCCTCCGAACCCGGGTCGAAGGCGGTGAAGATGCCGATGCGCGCCCCCGTCGACGCGAGCCGTCCGACGGCGTCGTCGTATTCACCCGCCAGCGTGTCGATGTCCACCTTGGGGCGGAGGATGTCGTTGGCACCGGCATAGATGGTGATCAGGTCCGGTGCGAGCTCGATCGCGGGATCGATCTGCTCGGCGATGACCTGACGGATCTTGCGCCCGCGGATCGCCAGGTTGGCGTACCCGAAGTCGTCGGCCTGCGCCGCCAGCTGCTCCGCGACGCGGTCCGCCCACCCGCGCAGGCCGTTGGGGCGCGCGGGGTCGGGGTCGCCGACGCCCTCGGTGAAGGAGTCGCCGAGAGCGACGTAGCGACGGTACGGGGGCTGGGACACTGTCTGGCTCGATTCCACGACGGGTAGGTTACGACTCGTGATCCTCACTGCGTTCGTCAACGGCGCTTCGCCCACTCGGTCACGAGCAGCAAGCTGCTCGGACGCTCGATAGGCTCGCGCCGTGTTGTTGAGCGACCGTGACATCCTCTCCGAGATCGACGCCGGGCGGATCGTGATGGACCCCTGGGACGAGTCGATGCTGCAGCCGTCGAGCATCGACGTGCGGCTGGACCGGTTCTTCCGCGTCTTCGAGAACCACAAGTACCCCCACATCGATCCGGCAGCCGACCAATCGGACCTGACCCGCGAGGTGCAGCCGGAGAACGACGAGCCGTTCATCCTGCACCCGGGCGAGTTCGTCCTCGGCTCGACCTACGAAGTGGTCACGTTGCCCGACGACGTCGCCGCCCGCGTCGAGGGCAAGTCGTCGCTGGGCCGCCTCGGTCTGCTCACTCACGCCACCGCCGGCTTCGTCGACCCCGGTTTCTCCGGCCACGTCACGCTCGAGCTGGCCAACGTCGCGACGTTGCCGATCAAGCTCTACCCCGGCATGAAGATCGGGCAGTTCTGCTTCTTCAGGCTCACCTCGCCGTCGGCACACCCGTACGGCTCGGAGAAGTACGGATCGCGCTACCAGGGCCAGCGTGGCCCGACCCCGTCGCGTTCGTACGCGAACTTCCACCGCACCCGCATCTGAGGCACTGTGCGTCGGTAGCGCACGCGCACGGCAGGTGCCGCACCGCCCGCCGGAGCCCGGTCATCGCGTGATCCGCGGCGTACGGCGCTTGCTGCGGGGCAGGCGCGGGTCGTGGGCCCGCTCGATGCGGTCCGCGATCACCTCGCGGGCTGCGGTCGCGGTCAGCCAGTCGCTCATGGTCGTCTCCTCTCTGCGTCTCTCCGGCGCCTCAGACCTGCTGCAGCGTGATGTCGCCGGAGCCGGTCTGGAGCCGTAGCTCGACGTGCTCCTGGTCCTCCTGCGGCTTGCCGACAGGGGCGAGATCGGAGCGGATCCGGCCGCTGCCGGTCGTCACGTCGGTCCACACGGGAGTGTTCGTCGCGATGCCGACGCTGACGTCGCCGGAACCGGTCTTCGCGCGGATGCTGCCGCGCTCGGCATGAGCGACGCGGAGGCTGCCCGATCCGGTGACCAGGACGATGTCGCCGGTGCTGCGCTGGACCTGCGCGTCGCCCGATCCGGTCTTCACGACGAGCTTGTCGTCGGCGCGGCCCAACGTGATGCTGCCTGATCCGGTCGAGATCGCGCCGGGCCCCCGGACCTCGCCGATCTCGACGTCCCCCGAACCGCTCCTGGCGCGGACGTGCTTCTCGGCCACGTCGCAGCGCAGGTCGCCGGAGCCGGCGTCGATGATCAGATGCTCGCTCGCGTGCTCGATCTCCACACCTCCCGAGCCGGTCTTCGCCCGGACCGTCCCGTAGCTCCCGGTCGCCTCGGTCTCGGCAGATCCGGTCTTGGTGGTCAGGTCGCTCCCGGTCGGGACCACCACCTGAACGTCGTG
>DASVMH010000093.1:0-7287 GCA_036384455.1 Marmoricola sp.
GGGCTGGGGTCAGGTGGTCGTCGAGGCCGCGTCCTACGGCGTCCCGACCCTGGCGCGCAAGGTCCCGGGGCTCCGGGGCTCGGTCCGCCACGAGACGACCGGGTGGCTGCTCGACGAGGGTGCGCGGCGGCCGGATCTTGCCGCGGTGCAGAGCCGCCTGACGGTGGGGATCGAGAGGGCCCTCGCCGAGTTGGACGACCCCGAGCGGCGCGCGGAGATGGCCGGCGCCTGCCGGGACTGGGCCGGACGGTTCAGCTGGCCCCGGATGCATGAGGAGGCGGTGGCCCTGGTGGCCGCCGGACTGGGAATCACAGGAGAAGGAGCACGACGATGAGCGCTGGGACGATGAGTTCGGCGGAGACCAGGTCCGGTGGGGGGCACGCCTCGGGCAACCGGTGGGGACCCGTCCTGGCCGGCCTCGGGGCGGTGCTGCTCGTGGCGGGTGCCCTGGTGCACTTCTATGCGGTGCCGAAGCTCGCGGTGGCGCCGGCGGACCTGGACTCGACCACCCATCTCGCCGCGAGCGACGCCACCATCTTCGACACCGGCAGCCTGAAGCCGATCACCACCGACCTCGCCATCACCAACCGCACGGTCGGCAACGTGCAGGCCTCGAAGAAGGCTCCCGCGCACACGGTGGTGTGGGCCAGCATGACGACCATCCGGTCCGTGCAGGACAACACCATCCGCTCGCAGAGCACGTCGAGCACCGCCATGAACGACAAGACGTCGATGGCGGTCGACTGCTGCGACAACTTCGTCCAGGAGTCCGACGGCACCCGTACCCCGACGAAGCCGTCGGGACTGGTCTACAAGTTCCCGTTCGACTCGCAGAAGAAGAGCTACTCGGTCTGGGACAGCACCCTCGGCCAGGCGGTGACCGCCCGCTACACCGGCACCACGTCGATCAAGGGGATGAAGGTCTACACCTACGTCTACGAGGTTCCGGCGAGCAAGGTCGGCGCCGAGAGCCTGCCGCGCTCGGTCTTCGGCCTCAAGGGCAAGGGCAACGTCAAGGCGGACAGCATGTATCAGGCGACCGTCACCGAGTCCGTCGAGCCGACGACGGGCGCGATCGTCGACGAGGTGCAGGACGTCAAGAACTGGTACTCCGCTCAGGGGAACGACCTGGTCACGACCGCGGCGAAGATCGGCTACACCGACGCCCAGGTGGCCAAGATCGTGCACGACTACAAGGGACAGGCGGCGATGCTCCGGCTCGCCTCCGGCGTGGTCCCGTGGTTGGTGATGATCGTCGGGCTCGTGCTCGTCGGTGTCGGCTTCGTGTCGGGGCGACGCCGCCGGGCCTGATCACAACTCGGCGAGGACGGTCGCCAGCAGCGTACGGAGGCCGTCCTCGTCGTGCTGTGCCGCGCGTGCACGCAGGGTGATCGTCGTATGTCCGCCGATCCCCACTGCGCCGAGAGCGACACCGGAGGCGCCACCGGTCACCGGGTAGAACGCGAGGTCGGTGCAGCCGGTGGTCTCGACGTCGCCGAGATGAGAGACCAGCAGCGATGATCCGAGTCGGGGAGCCAGCAACCTCGTCACCGCGGCGAGCAGCCCGCCGCCGACCGGAGTACCCCCGGGCTGCAGGGGTGCCGTCGCGATCGCTGCGCGCACCTCGTCGGCACGCATCGTCTCCGCGTCGGTGAGCCGAAGGTACGCGCTGTGATCGCCGATCTGCGTCTCTCCGGCCGGTCTGGTGGAGACCCCGATCGCCACGCTCACCCGCTGGTCGCGCGCGTGATGGGCGCGGTTCCAGCGCGCGACCGCGCGCGCACCGGCGCCGACGAGGCGACCGGTGGAGACGTGCCCGGGCACGCGTTCCTCGACGAAGACGTCGCCGGACCCGGCAGGTGACGTCGAGGCGGCCACGACCGCCGGCGGGTGGAGGGAGATCTCGATCGCCCGGCGGCTCAGCGCGGTCCACAACCGATCCTGGGGGCGGTCGGTCCCCACGCCGGCCGCAGTCGAGCGGACCGGAACTCCCAATTGCTCCTCGAGCACCGCGAGGAGGGACAAGCCGTCGAGACGGGAGTGGTCCGCGGCGATCGCCAGTGCATCGCCGGAGCGGTAGAGCGTCACCGGGTCGGGGAGCCGTCTCGCGAGCATCCGGAGACGGTTGGCCGGCACCGCGTCGCGCTCACCGACGCGCAGCAGGATCGTCCAGGGGATCCGCGGGTCGCCCAGACCGTGGCGATCGCCACGCGCCGCCCCGGTCACCGCCGCGTCGCCCGGATCACGACGCTGATCCCACGGCGCTGTCGCACGGGCAGCGCCGCTTCGACGCCGACGATCGCCCGCAGGCCCGCGTTGACCACGGGATGCACCGGCTCCATCTCGCTGTGACCGGTGCCGCTGCGGCGGCTGGCGCGGCCGCGCCTCATCCGGGCCACGGGCCGCAGGAGCACGTTCCACCCGAAGACGTCGTCGACCGCGAAGCCGTGACGCTCGACCAGGTCGATCAACTCGGCGCGTTCGTAGCGGCGGTGATGACCCAGCGCCACGTCGTGGTCGCTCCACAGCTCCATCCCGGCGGGGACGGCGACGAAGAGCGTGCCCTCGGGGCGGAGCACCCGGTGCGCCTCGGCGGCGACGGCGTCGTGGTCGTCGAGGTGCTCCCATGCGTCGGTCGACATCACCAGGTCGAACGACCCGTCGGCGAAGGGCAGCCGGTGCGCGTCGCCGCGCACGAGTGTGAGCCCACGCGCCTGCGCCGCATGGAGCGCTGCGGGCGAGTAGTCGAGGCCCACGGCATGCCACCCCAGAGCGCGGAGGACCGCGGTGTTGCCGCCCATGCCGCACCCGACGTCGAGCGCTCGGCCGGGCATGAGGTCGCGCAGTTCCCGGCGCACCATCGAGCGCCGCGCGGCGTACCACCAGTGCCGCTCCTCGAGTGCCGCCGATCTGCGGATCTCGTCCTCGTCCATCGATCCCTCCGGCGCACAGACTATGCGGTGCCGGGGGAGTGGTCCGCGACGTAGAGCGCGGTGCCGGGGGTGAGCAGGCCGCGGGTGCGCGACCAGCCGCCCCAGGTGCGGTCGTGGTCGGCCGGCCACTCCGGCTCGATCAGGTCGCGCAGCGCGAAGCCCGCCGCGGACAGGGCACGCACCCAGTCCCCGATCGTGCGGTGATGCTCGACGTAGCGGGTGGCGCCGGTGACGTCGTCGACCTCGACGTACGGCGTGCGGTCCCAGTACGACTGCGAGGCGACCAGGCCGTCCTCCTCGGGGTCGTCGGGGAACATCCAGCGGGTCGGGTGCGTGATCGAGAAGGCGAACCGGCCGCCGGGTCGCAACACCCGCGCGATCCCACGGACCAGGGCGTCGGCGTCGGCGATGAACTGCAGTGCCCCGAACGCGGAGAACACCACGTCGAAGGTGTCGTCACCGAAGGGGATCTGCGCTGCGCCGGCGCACACGACCGGCACCCTGGTTCCGTGCGCGTCGTCGATGCGGACGCTGTGTTGGAGCTGACGCATCGAGACGTCGAGGCCGACGGGTCGGCCACCGTGGGCGAGCACCCAGCGCGAACACTGCCCGGCCCCGCAGCCGAGCTCGAGGACGTCTCGATCAGCAACCTCGCCGAGCGCGCGAACGTCGTCCTCGCGCACACCCTCGGGGCCCCACAAGAAGCCCTCATCGCCCAGGAACTCCCCGTGCGTCGCCTGGTATTCGTCGGCGTACGCGTCCCAGTCCGCACGGTTGGCCCGCACCGAATCGGTCTCGTCCACGGGCCGTCGCTCGGGTCGGACGCTGTACGGAGGACTGTCGGGCAGCGGAGGAGGAGCCGGTTGTGCCACCCGATCAGTGTGTCACCCGTTCGCTCGGTTGGACGCAGCCACCGGCTACGCCGTACGCTGGACGCTGCGCCAGTCGCATGACTGTGATCTAGCCATGCCCGTTGCGGGCTGATTCGTGAGCAGACGGTGGTCTTGGCGCGCCATCAGTACGAACCCATCACAACGAACAATGCAGCATCCAATCGCACCATCCATTCGAACCATCCATTCCTACGACAGGTATCCACCCACAACATGACCATCACCCCCGACATCACCGACGCTCCGCAGATCGCGATCAACGACATCGGCTCCGAGGCCGACTTCCTCGCCGCTGTCGACTCCACGATCAAGTACTTCAATGACGGCGACATCGTCGACGGCACCATCGTCAAGGTGGACCGTGACGAGGTCCTCCTCGACATCGGCTACAAGACCGAGGGCGTCATCCCTTCGCGTGAGCTGTCCATCAAGCACGACGTCGACCCCAACGAGGTCGTCGAGGTCGGTGACAAGGTCGAGGCCCTGGTCCTCCAGAAGGAGGACAAGGAGGGTCGGCTGATCCTGTCCAAGAAGCGCGCCCAGTACGAGCGCGCCTGGGGCACCATCGAGCAGGTCAAGGAAGAGGACGGCGTCGTCGAGGGCACCGTCATCGAGGTCGTCAAGGGCGGCCTGATCCTCGACATCGGCCTGCGCGGCTTCCTGCCCGCCTCGCTGGTGGAGATGCGTCGCGTGCGCGACCTGCAGCCCTACGTCGGCCAGAAGCTCGAGGCGAAGATCATCGAGCTCGACAAGAACCGCAACAACGTGGTGCTCTCGCGCCGCCAGTGGCTCGAGCAGACCCAGTCCGAGGTGCGCCACGGCTTCCTCACGCAGTTGCAGAAGGGCCAGATCCGCAAGGGCGTCGTGTCCTCGATCGTCAACTTCGGTGCGTTCGTGGACCTCGGCGGTGTCGACGGTCTGGTGCACGTCTCCGAGCTGTCCTGGAAGCACATCGACCACCCGAGCGAGGTCGTCACCGTCGGTGACGAGGTCACCGTCGAGGTGCTCGACGTCGACATGGAGCGCGAGCGCGTGTCCCTGTCGCTCAAGGCGACCCAGGAAGACCCGTGGCAGCACTTCGCCCGGACCCACCAGATCGGCCAGATCGTGCCCGGCAAGGTCACCAAGCTGGTGCCGTTCGGCTCGTTCGTACGCGTCGAGGAGGGCATCGAGGGCCTGGTGCACATCTCCGAGCTCGCCGAGCGCCACGTCGAGATCCCCGAGCAGGTCGTCCAGGTCGGCGACGACGTCATGGTCAAGATCATCGACATCGACCTCGAGCGTCGCCGGATCTCGCTGTCGCTCAAGCAGGCCAACGAGACCGAGGCCGCCGCGCAGGTCGAGGAGTTCGACCCGACCCTCTACGGCATGACCGCCAGCTACGACGAGCAGGGCAACTACATCTACCCGGAGGGCTTCGACCCGGAGACCGGCGAGTGGCTCGAGGGCTACGACGAGCAGCGCGCCGCCTGGGAGGAGCAGTACGCCAAGGCGCACGCCCGCTGGGAGGCCCACGTCAAGCAGCAGGCCGAGGCCAAGCTGGCCGCGGCCGAGGCCGGCGAGGCCACCTCGTACTCCAGCGAGGCCCCCGCCGAGGACAGCGGTTCGCTCGCGAGCGACGAGGCGCTGCAGGCACTGCGCGAGAAGCTCACCGGCAACTGACGCTGTACCTCAGCTGACCCGCCGAACAGCAAGCGGCCCGGACCCCATGGGGGTCCGGGCCGCTCGGCGTTCTGGTGGGGATCAGGCGACCCTGCGGGGGTCGTCGAAATAGGCGTAGTGGCTGCGCGGGGGTGCGCTGGCACGGGGGCGGCCGTAGCCGTCGTGGGCGACGTAGCTGATCAGGGTCACGCCGAGCCAGGTCAGGAGGGCCAGGCCGGCGGCGACCGCGGCGATGACGAGTGCGATGGTGGAGATGCTCATGGCAGCAATCATGCGCCAACCTCATTCCTGCCACGAGTGGCAGGAATGACAACCTGCATTGATTTTCTGCCACATCGGGTCCAGGATGGCCAGATGATCAAGAAGGTCGCCGTCATCGTCCAGGACGGGGCCGAGCCCTTCGGCCTCGGCTCGCTGTGTGAGGTCTGGGCCGAGCCCTACCACCCCGACGACGACAACCCGGTCTTCGATTTCACCGTCGTCACCCCGCGCCCGGGGCGGGTGCGCGGCCGGTCCGGGTTCGATCTGTTCGTCGAGCACGGCCTCGATGCCGCCGCTGACGCGGACCTGGTCTGCGTCTCGCCCAAGCAGGTGTACTTCGAGCCGTCGCCGGAGGTCGCCGAGGTCGTCCGCGCGGCGCATGACCGTGGAGCGTGGGTCTTCGCGCACTGTTCGGGGGTGTTCACCCTGGGCGAGGCCGGCGTGCTCGACGGCCGTTGCTGCACCACGCACTGGCGTTACACAGACCGACTCGCCGAGACGTATCCGGCTGCGCGGGTCGACCCCGATGTCCTTTACGTGCAGGACGGGAATGTGATCACCGGCGCCGGGGCGGCCGCAGGTCTCGACGCGTCCCTACATCTGATGCGCGAGGAGTTCGGTGCGCGCACTGCCGCCGCGGCGGCCCGGCGGATGGTGGTGCCGCCGCATCGCGACGGCGGTCAGGCCCAGTTCATCCGACAGCCGGTCGCGGACTGCCGTGCCGAGACGCTCGGACCGCTGCTCTCCTGGATCGTCGGCCACCTCGACGAGGACCTCGACGTCGAGTCGCTGGCGGGCCGGGTGCACATGTCGCCGCGCACCTTCGCGCGCCGCTTCCGTGCCGAGACCGGCTCGACGCCGCACGTGTGGGTCAACGCCCAGCGGGTGCTCGCGGCCGAGGAACTGCTGGAGGCCACCGATCAGGCCGTCGAGCAGATCGCCACGCAGGTCGGTTTCGGCAACGCCGCGACCCTGCGCCAGCACTTCTCCCGTGCGCGCGGCGTGAGCCCGCTGCAGTACCGCCGCACCTTCACCTGCGCCGAGGAGCAGGCCGGCTAGAGCTGCCGGCGGAGCACCTTCCCCGTCGCGGTGCGGGGCAGCGACGGCAGTCGTCGGTACTCCTTGGGTCGCTTCGCCGGGGCGAGGTGCTCGCGGGCGTACGCCCCCAGGACGTCGTCGGACGCGGTGCCGACCACCGCGGCGACCACGCGTTGTCCCCAATGGTCGTCGTCGACGCCGAATACTGCGATCTCGGTGACGCCGTCGACCTCGCCGAGGACCTGTTCGACCTCGGCCGGGTAGACGTTCACGCCGCCGGTGATGATCAGGTCCTCGCGACGGCCGTCGAGCCAGACGTACCCCTCCTCGTCGAGACGACCCAGGTCGCCGACGGTGAACGCGCCGTGCCCGTCGGCGGTGGCGTCCCACGCCGCGGCGGTCTTCTCCGGGTCACCGAAATACTCGAAGCGCGCGTACGGAGGTGCCTCGCACCAGAGCCTTCCCTCGTCATCGGTGAACATCCGGCGTCCGGGGCGTGC
>DASVMH010000094.1:0-11857 GCA_036384455.1 Marmoricola sp.
CGGGTCAGTAACCCCCGGTGAGCCGCCACTTGTCCCGATCCTCGTTGTAGCGCGACTCGACGACCGGTACCGACTGCGGGAAGTAAGCCCAGGCCCGGTAGCGGTCGTCGCCCGGCTGCCAGTCGCCGTACGACAGGGAGAACCGTCCGGCCCAGGACTTCGTTGGGTAGCCCTTGAGCCGTTTCACCAACCAATTCGGGGCGATCTTGCGGGCGGTTCGGTAGTGCTTGTGCCGCATGGCATTGGCGAAACGGTGGGTCAGCCACCGCGCGCCTCGGCGGTCGAGGGACACGACGCGCATCTTTGCCTTGCGCAGTACGACGTGGGCGATGGTGGGCACCACCCCGGATTCGGAGTTGGAGCCGTAGTCGTCGTTCTGATGCGCGTCCCAGCGCGCGATCACCTGATGATGCTCGATGCGCAGGCGCGTGACGAATCCACCGTAGTCGCGGGTGCGCCGGTCGAGCTTGGGGATCTGCTTGACCGCGCGAAGATGCGGCCGGCCGTGTGCGTCGGGCGTGTAGATCGCGATGTAGTCCGAATAGGGCATCCGGGTCCCGCAGGAGACGACGAGCGCGCCGTCGCGGCCCCTCTTCCGGTCGAGGTCGCCGACCCTGACGTGGGTCGCGTACACAGATTGGTAGTCGGACGCGTCGGACAGCTTGCCGTTGGTGAAGTGGCCCTTCCACCCGCCGCAGACCCCGCTGATGGGGGCGTTGCGTAGTGCTTTGGTCGTCAACGACGCAGCCGGCCCTGCCTCGGCAACCGCGGTCGGAACGATGGCCAGCCCGCCACCGAGTAAGAGGAACGTGAGGAGGGGGAGGAGGGACGTGTGCCGCACGCGCACGATGATCATCCTGTTCGATCGGGGGTGGTGGCCGGACAGTCCGGCGGATTCGCCGAGCCTAGGGGGAAACCGGGACACGAGCAGTCAGATCGTCAGCTCCGGTTTCACCCGTTTCAGCGACCAGACGCGCTGCTTGCGCGCTGCACGCGAGGTCGCGAACAGCGCGACGACCAGCCACAGCAGCAGGACCAGGACGTCCTGGGCGACGCGCGCCGACAGGCCGCCGTACATCAGCTGCCGCATGCCGTCGAGGGCGTACGACATGGGCAGGATGTGATGCAGGAAGTAAAGCGGCCCCGGGATCGTCTGCCACGGGAACGTGCCGCCGCAGGTCACGAGTTGCAGCACCATGAGGACGAGCCCGAGGAACTGCCCGGCGCTGCCGAGCCAGGCGTTGAGGGCATGCACGATCGCGATGAAGGTCGCCGAGGTCAGCAGCAGGAAGAAGAATGTCCCGGCGAGGTTGGCGGCGTCGATCCTCACCGCGACGAGGACGACCGCCAGCATCACGGTCATCTGGACGATCCCGAGCAGCACCGGGGTCAGCCAGCCGCCGATCGCGACCCGCACCGGTGTCTGGTTGGCGGCCATCGCGCGCTGGGAGAGCGGCCGGACCAGGAGGAACAGCACGTACCCGCCGATCCAGGCCGCGAGCGAGAGGAAGAACGGTGCCAGTCCGGCGCCGTAGGAGCCGGCAGAGGTCTGCGCGACGTCCTTGATCGCGACCGGGTCGCCCAGGGTCTTCGCGAGGCGGGCACTGGTCGCGTCGCCGACCGACGGGATCTTGGCCACCCCTGCGTGCAGGCCGTCGGCGAGCTTGCCGGCACCCCGGTCGAGTCGACCGAGCCCGGAGTGGAGGGATTGCGCTCCTGTTGCGAGCTGGTGGGCACCGGTGGAGAGCTGGTGCGATCCACTGCGCGCACGTCCGATCCCGGCGACCAGGGCGGGAGTGGCGTTCGCGAGACGGCGGTTCCCGGCGGCGACCTGCCCGGCACCGGTCGACAGCCGGTCGAGGTCGCGGTGCGCCTTCTGGATCGTGGCGTCCGCCTTGCGGATGGGAGTGCCGAGCCGGTCGTAGACGGCGAGCAACTGCCGCCGCTGGGCCGCGGTCAGGCCGAGCTGTTCCATCTTCTGCACGAGATCGGTGCGGTGCGCGGCGTAACGGGAGCGCACCGTTGACGACACCGATGCGATGTCGTCGCCGATGCCGGCGATCTTGTGGTTCGCGGCCGCGACCTCGGCCGACCCCGCAGCCAGGTGCCGGGTGGCGCTCGGCAACGTCCGCGTCCTGGTGGCCAGGGTGTCGAGTCCTCCGGCCAGCTGGGTGGTGCCCCGATCGAGCTGCCCGGCACCGCGCGCGAGCTTGCCGCTCCCGCGGCGGGCGGTGTCGAGGCCGTCCGCGAGTTGGGTCGCCCCACCGGCCGCCTTGACCAAGGATTTCCGGATCGTGCCGAGAGCGTCGAGGAACTGCTCGGCCGCCTGCTCGCCGAACTTCTGCGACAGCGCGGCCCGGACCTTCTCGACCACGGTGTTCGCGATCGTGGTGGAGAGGTAGGAGTTGGCGTCGTTCGTGATCATCTCGAGTTTCGCCTGCTGCGGATCGAAGTTCGCGGTGCTGGCGAACGCCGCGGAGAATCCCTTCGGGATCGCGAGCCCGAAGTCGTAGCGCCCCTCGCGGATCCCCTTGCGTGCTTGGGCCTCGGTGACCTCGTGCCAGTCGAAATCGTGTTGCCGGCGCAACTGGGCGGCGACGTCCTTCCCGGCCGTGAGACTCGTCCCGTCGGGAAGCTGTGCGCCCTGGTCGAGCACGACGAGAGCGGCGGGCACGTGATCCAACCGGCCGTACGGGTCGTGGTTGGCGTAGAGGTAGAGGCCGCCGTACAACGTCGGGACGAGGACGAGCGCGATCACCGCCGCGCGTGGCAGTCGGCCGGCGGTGATGCGGATCAGCTCGGTGAGCGCCATCCGTAGGGACGTCATTGCTGCTCCTCCAGTGCGTTGCCGAGGGTGAGTGCCGGCCGGCCGAGTCGTTCGGCGGCGCCCAGGGAGACCGAGACGACGACCCCGAAGCCGCGCTCGGTCGCTGCATCGGCGAGATCGAGCCAGTCGTGGGGAAGGCCCCCGTTTCGTTCCGGCATCGGGATCACCAGGTAGTGCACCCCGCGCCGGAGCTCGGCCAGCCGGGCGAGTGCAGTGGTGCGTACGGCCGGTGGCAGGGCCTCCATCGTGAGGTCCGCGTGGGCGCCGTACCCCTCCTCGCCCAACCACCGGTTCACGACGGCCCGACCCGCTGGGAACCCGGCCATCGCGAGCTCCTCGCCGACGACGGTGCGGAACGGGAGGTTCGCATCGGGCTCGCTCACGCCGGGGACGTCGACGAGGGCGACCGCCGCCTGACGGGCCGATCGGTCCCGCGAGTCGTCGAGAGTGACGATGCCGTCGTACCGGTCCAGCCGACCGGCCAACGCCAGCGCGAGCAGCGTGTGACCGTGCCCCGGGTCACCGGCGAGCACCACGAGCTCACCCGGAGCGACCGAGAACGAGGTTGCGGGGAGCAGGTCGCGGTGCCCCTGGCGTACGGCGACGGCGTCGGCGCGAAGAACCATAGGAGGATCATGCAGTGTCGGCCGCGGTGATCCCCGCGAACGGGGCACCCGTGACTCAGCGCACTGTGCGTCTGGGCGAATTCGCGACCTTGCAGACGGTGCCTCGCGTGGTGTTCTGGACGACCCGCGTGAAGTACGTGCCCTTCTTGACCCGCTTCTTCTTGATCGCGATCGCGTAGCTGCCGTTGCTCCTGGCCCTGCCGCGCGCGATCACGACCGACGAGTGGCCCTTGACGCGGCGCACTTGGATCGCGCCGGCACGGCACGCCGACCAGGTCGAGGTGACCGTGCCCTTGAAGACACGCTTCTTGCCCTTCTTCACCTTGTTGAGCGTCGCCCGGCGGGTGGCACTGGCGGGGCGGAGTTGGGAGCCGTCGCCCAGGTTGAGGTCAGTCTGTTGCAGGGCCGAGCGCGGCACCCGCACGATGACGTTGTGGTCGGAGTCGGTGAACCAGATCGCACCGTCCTTGCCGATGGTCAACGAGGTGGGGTGGTAGTTGCCGACCTTGGTGATCGCGCCGATCCCCGCCTGGTTGATGTGGCCGATGCCCTTCGCTCCGCCGATGCTGGTGAACCACACGTCCGTGCCGCTGCGGATCAGACTCCGCGGCGCGACCTTGCTCCCGAGCTTGATGAAGTGGCTCGTGGTGTCGGAGTTGATCCAGCCGATGTTGCCGTCGCCGGGGTAGGTGAACCAGGTGCCCTGGTTGTCGCGGCCCACCCAGACGGCGCCGTTGGGCCCGGCCGCGATCGAGTTCGGGTAGGTGGCGTCGTCGGGCAGTGCCGCTGTGACCCCGCTCTTGCCGTCCCTGGCGACGCGGACGACCTTGTCGAAGTCGGCGCACCACATGTGGCCGTCCCTGCCACGCGCGAGCGCCCCGTCGCACTCGGGAGCGTTGGCGGGCCAGAAGAAGTGCCCGTTCTTGAGGAACGCGATCCCGTCCTCGTCGAAGCTCATCGTGATCCAGGGCGTCTTGCCGTTCGCGCCGAGGCGCACCGATTCGCCGTACGGGCTCGAGCCGAGCGAGTAATTGCTGGCGGAGTTGGGTGCGGCGGGGGTGAAGGAGATGGCCTGCCAACCCTCGTCCCATACGACCCAAACCCGTCCGTCGGCCGCGACATCGAGGTCCATCACCCGACTGCCGTCGGAGGTCTGTGCGGGCAGGGTGTATTCCGTGAACACCCCTTTCGGCGTGATCCGGCCGACCTTGTTCTTGTCCTGCTCAACGAACCACATATCACCGTTGGGGGCCGTCGTGATCCGCTCGAGGCCGGCACTGCTCGTGGGCACCGGATAGACCTTGATGCCACCGCCTGCGGTCCGCACCGCAGCGGGGGTCGCGACGGCCCGGACGGACCTGCGTGTCGCGGGGGTCCGCCCGGAGTCGCTGCCGGTCGCCGGCGCGGTGATCGCAAGCGCGCTGAGCACAGCGATGGCGGTGATGAGTGTGCGGCGTCGCATGAGGCTCCCGAGATCAGATGACCACCCGAACGGACCGCAGCACCATAAACGGACCCGTCAACGGGTGCAACGGCTCGTAATGCGAAGCGCGGTCGCCGCTGGTCAGGCGGCTGATGTCCCGAGCGCGAAAGACCGCACCTCGCGGAAGCCGGACTCGTCGTGGTGCAGCAGCGTCGCCTCGCGTGCGGTCACGCGTACCTCACGACCGAACGCGGGCGCGTCGTCGGGCACGGTGAGGTGTGGGACGACCGTCGCGAATGCGCCCTGGAAGGGCGGGTACTCCGGGAACGCGTGATGCAGGTCGTGGGTGAGCCGACGAAACGTCGCTGCGGGCTCGGGGCACCAGTAGCGGGGACCGTCGGGGAAGCGGGACTCCCCGGAGAGCCGGAATTCGAACGGCGCCACCTCGGCGAAGAAGTCCTCGAGGTCCGCGATCTCTCCGGCCGTCGGCCCGCCGTCCCCTCCGAAGGGGGCCAACAGCGTGACATGGGCGAACGGCACCAGCGCGTCGAGCTCGCGTACGCGCAGCACCACGCCGGTCATCTCGGGCAGGAAGGTCTCCGCCACGTGTGTGAGCGTACGGCGTTGAGAATGACTCCGGGCTCTGCAATTGCGCGGTTGTGACGTTTGGATTCCGCGATTCGTGGTCACAACTCGACAATTGCCCCCTTCTGGATCAGCCGGCGGCGGCCGCGAGCTCCGTGCCCTGCCGGATCGCCCGCTGGGCGTCGAGCTCGGCGGCCACGTCGGCGCCGCCGATGATCGAGACGGGGCGGTCATCACGCGCGAGAGCGTCGTAGAGGTCGCGGACGGACTCCTGGCCGGCGCAGATCACGACGTGGTCGACGTCCAGGACGCGGGGGGCGCCGTCCACGGTGATGTGCAGGCCCTGGTCGTCGATGCGGTCGTACGCCACGCCGTTGATCTGGGTGACGCCGGACTGGCGCAGCACGGCGCGGTGGGCCCAGCCGGACGTCTTGCCGAGGTCCTTGCCGATCATGGACGTCTTGCGCTGCAGCAGGAAGACCTCACGGGCGGGTTCGCGGGGCTTGGCCTCCGTGATCCCGCCGGCGAAGAGTGACGGGTCGCCGACGCCCCAGTGCGCGAGCCAGTCGTCATCGGACTCGGGCGTGTGGGTCAGCCAGACGGAGACGTCCACGCCGATGCCGCCGGCGCCGACGACGGCGACCCGGCGGCCCGGGATGACCGCGCCGGAGAGGACGTCCGCGTAGGAGACGACCTTCGCGTGGTCGACGCCCGGGATCGACGGGATCCGCGGCTCGACGCCGGTCGCCACGACGACCTCGTCGAAATCGGCGAGCAGGTCGGGCGTCGCCTCGGTGCCGAGGCGTACGTCGACGCCGAGGGCCTCGAGCCGGTTGCCGTAATAGCGCAGTGTCTCGGCGAACTCCTCCTTGCCCGGCACCCGCATGGCGAGCCGGAACTGGCCGCCGATCGCGAGGCTCTTCTCGAACAGCGTGACGGCGAAGCCGCGCTCGGCGTACGACGTCGCCGTGGCGAGGCCCGCCGGGCCCGCGCCGACGACGGCGACCGACCGGGCTCTGCGCGTGCGCCCGAGGACGAGCGTGGTCTCCTGGCAGGCCTGCGGGTTCACCAGGCAGGTGGCGTGCTTGTTGCTGAAGATGCGATCCAAGCAGCCCTGGTTGCAGGCGATGCAGGTGTTGATCTGGTCGGCCTGTCCGCTCCTCGCCTTCTCGGCGAAGTACGGGTCGGCGAGGAGCGGCCGGGCCATCGACACCAGGTCGCACGCACCGTCGGCAAGCAGCGCCTCGGCGGTCTCGGGGGTGTTCAGCCGGTTGGACGCGCACACCGGCACCGACACCTCCTGCTTCAGCCGCGCCGTGTAGGAGGTCCAGATGCCGCGCGGCACCTGCGTGATGATCGTGGGCACCCGGGCCTCGTGCCACCCGATGCCGGTGTTGAAGGCGGTCACGCCGGCCCCCTCCAGCAGGTGCGCGAGCTCGACGACCTCCTCCCAGGTCTGGCCGCCCTCGACGAGGTCGAGCAGCGAGATCCGATAGACGATCGGGAAGTCGTCACCCACGGTCTCGCGCGTACGACGCACGATCTCGGTGGCGAAGCGCATCCGGTTGGTGGCCGAGCCGCCCCACCTGTCCGTGCGCTTGTTCGTACGCTCGGCGAGGAACTGGTTGATCAGATAGCCCTCCGAGCCCATGATCTCGACGGCGTCGTACCCGGCGCGCTGGGCGAGACCAGCCGCGTGCGCGAAGTCCGAGGCAGTCCTGTCCACGCCCTTCGTCGACAGCGCCGACGGCTTGAACGGGTTGATCGGTGCCTTGATCGCGCTCGCCGAGACCGACCAGGGGACGTACGCGTAGCGGCCTGCGTGCAGGATCTGCATCGCGATGGCGCCGCCGTGCTCGTGCACCGCGCCGGTGACCTGCTTGTGTCGCTCGGCCTGCAGCCGGGTGGTCATCTCGGAGGCGAACGGCTTGAGCCAGCCGCGCTTGTTGGGGGCGTACCCGCCGGTGACGATCAGGCCGACGCGGCCCTTGGAACGCTCACCGAAGTACGCGGCGAGCTTCGACATGTTCCAGAAGTTGTCCTCGAGGCCGGTGTGCATCGAGCCCATCACGAGCCGGTTGCGCAGCCTCATCGAGCCGAGCTGCAGCGGCGAGAAGAGGTGGGGGTAGTCGGTCATGAGTGGGCCTCCAGATAATCGGTGAGCCAGGTGATCCAGAACTGCTCCATCAGCAGTCCGCCGCGGAGCACGAGGTAGTGGTCGAGGTCCTGCCCGGTCAGCGCGGACGGATCGGGGTAGTCGCGGTCGCGCAGGGCCTCGTAGTGCCCGAGGCGTACGCGGTGGTCGTCGAGGCGCTTCTCGATGTCGGTGAGCAGGGCGGTGCGATCGCCGTACGACGCCGCGCGCATCTTCACCGCGAGCTCGGAGCGGAACGACTCGCGTGGCGTGCTCTCCTCGATCCACTGCGCCAGCGCCCGCTCTCCCTCCGGCGTGACGGTGTAGACCGTCTTCTCGCGGCGGCCCTCCTGCGCCTGCGCCTGCGACACCACCCAGCCGGCGTCCTCCATCCGGCGCAGCACCTTGTAGATCTGCTGGTGGGTGGCGCTCCAGAAGAAGCCGATCGACCGGTCGAAACGACGCGCCAGTTCCAGCCCGGCCGCGGGGTGCTCCCGCAGCGAGACCAGCAGCGCGTGCTCGAGTGCCATGTCCGGAAGTGTGCGCGATCGAAGCCACCCTTTGCAACTAGTTGCATATGTGAGGCTGGTCTCGGTCCGGGGATAGTGCGACACATCCCGTACGACAAATCGGGCACGGACGGTACGAGATGTGTCGCACTATCCTGATCGCGCCACCGTGACAGTGGATCTGTCATGATCGCGCCCATGAGTCTTGAGCTGGGCAAGGGGACCGGGCCACTGCGGGGCGTGAAGGTCGTGGAGTTGGCCGGGATCGGGCCGGGGCCGCACGCGTGCATGATCCTGGCCGACCTCGGCGCCGACGTGATCCGCGTCGACCGCCCCACGGGCGCGACCATCGGGGGCGGGAGCACAGACATCCTCAACCGCGGCCGCCCCAGCGTCGCGCTCGACCTCAAGGACCCGCGCGCGGTCGAGACCGTCCTCCGGTTGGTCGATCAGGCCGACGTGCTGATCGAGGGGATGCGCCCCGGCGTCACCGAGCGCCTGGGCCTCGGCCCGGACGAGTGCCTGGCCCGCAACCCGAAGCTCGTCTACGGCCGGATGACCGGCTGGGGTCAGGACGGTCCGTGGGCGCAGGCCGCCGGCCATGACATGAACTACATCGCGATCACCGGCGCCCTCTACGGGCTCGGCCAGGACAAGGCTCGCCCGCATTTCCCGATGAACCTCGTCGGCGACTTCGGTGGTGGCTCGACGTACCTCGTCATCGGCGTGCTCGCCGCCCTCCTCGAGGCGAAGCTCTCGGGCGCCGGGCAGGTCGTCGACGCGGCGATCGTCGACGGCACCGCGCACCTCAATGCGATGGGTGCTGCCTTCCTGGTGAGCGGACTGCAGGGCGAGGGGCGGCTGTCGGGACTGCTCGACGGCGGCACCCCCTATTACGACATCTACGAGACCGCCGACGGCCTACACATGTCGGTCGGGGCGCTCGAGCCGCAGTTCTACGACGAACTCGTCCGCCTGCTCGGGGTCGAGGCGCCGGATCGCTACGACCCGGCGAACTACCCCGAGCTCAAGCGCATCCTCACCGAGGCCTTCAAGGCCAAGACGCAGGCGCAGTGGTGCGAGGTCTTCGACGGGACCGACGCCTGCGTCGCGCCGATCCTGCCGCTCAAGGACGCCTTCACCCATCCGCACATCGCGGCGCGCGAGATCTTCGTCGACAAGGACGGGATCACCCAACCCGCACCTGCGCCGCGCTTCTCGCGTACAGCTCCGACCCTGACCACGGGCCCCGACGTCGCCGGACAGCACACCAGGGAGGCGCTCGAGGCGTGGGGAGTCGCCGATGTCGACGGTCTCATCGCCGATGGCGTCGCCGTCCAGGCCCCGTGACGGGCGCGTAGGGCACCATGGAGGGGTGACCGTCCGCCCTCTCTCCGCCGCCCTGTGGTGGGCCGTGGGAGTGTCGACACTGCTGGTGATCCTGATCTGCGGGGTCGTGGGCAGCGTGATCTCGATGCTGGTGGCCGTCGCGCACAACTCGCACGAGTTCCACAGCTTCCACGTCCACAACGCGCTGTTCCTGGTCACCGTCACCACGATCGGCCTGATCGTCGTGATCAGCCTCGGCAGCATGCTCGGGGTCGTCGTCCTGCGGATGTTCGCGGAGGTACGCACCTGGGCACCGATGTGGCAGGGCATCGCCGGTGTCGGACTGGCCATGGCGGTGTTGCCGGCGCTCGCGTCGGTCATCGGTGGCCTGGTCTCGGTGCTCGCGTCCTGACCACGACCCGGCGTGACTCGGGCCACAACCGGCCCCGGCCCATTGACGTTGACAGTTCTACTGTCACAATGGGTCTGTCGCCCCACCACGCATGTGGGCGCGCCCACCCCGTACGAAACGAAAGTTGTGTCATCCATGAGCACTGAAGCGTTCGTCTACGACGCCATCCGTACGCCCCGCGGCAAGGGCAAGAAGGACGGCAGCCTGCACGAGGTCAAGCCCGTCGACCTCGCCATCGGCCTTCTCGACGCGATCCAGGATCGCAACCCGTCCCTCGACGCCAACCGCGTCGACGACGTGGTGCTCGGCGTGGTCTCGCCGATCGGCGACCAGGGCGGCGACATCGCCAAGACGGCCGCGCTCGCGGCAGGCCTCCCCGAGACGGTCGCGGGTGTGCAACTCAACCGCTTCTGCGCCTCCGGCCTCGAGGCGGTCAACCAGGCGGCCTCGCGGGTGCGCGGTGGCTTCGAGGACCTGATCCTCGCCGGCGGCGTCGAGTCCATGAGCCGGGTGGCCATGGGATCCGACGGTGGCGCGTGGGCCTCCGACCCGGCGACCGCCTTCAAGAGCTCGTTCGTCCCGCAGGGCATCGGCGCCTACCTGATCGCCACCCTCGAGGGCTGGAGCAGGGAGGACGTCGACACCTTCGCGGTCGAGTCCAACCACCGGGCCGCCAAGGCGTGGGCCGACGGCCGCTTCGCCAACTCGATCGTCCCGGTCAAGGACGCCAACGGCGTGACCATCCTCGACCACGACGAATTCATCAAGCCCGAGTCGACCGTCGAGGGCCTGGCCAAGCTCAAGCCGAGCTTCGCGGGCATCGGCGCCGACGCCGGCTTCGATGACGTCGCTCTCGAGAAGTACCACTGGGTCGAGCGCATCGACCACGTCCATCACGCCGGCAACAGCTCCGGCATCGTCGACGGCGCCGCCCTGGTCGCCATCGGCAACGAGGCCGTCGGCAAGGACCTCGGCCTGACCCCTCGCGCGCGGATCGTCTCCGCCGCGGTCTCGGGAGCGGACCCGACGATCATGCTGACCGGTCCGGCCCCCGCCGCCCGCAAGGCGCTCGCCCGCGCCGGCCTCAAGACCGAGGACATCGACCTCTTCGAGATCAACGAGGCCTTCGCCGCTGTGGCGATGCGGTTCATGCGCGACATGGGCATCAGCGATGAGATCACCAACGTCAACGGCGGTGCGATCGCCATGGGCCACCCGCTCGGTGCGACCGGAGCGATGATCCTCGGCACCCTCATCGATGAGTTGGAGCGGCGCGACCTCAAGCGCGGGCTGGCCACGCTGTGCGTGGGCGGCGGCATGGGCATCGCGACCATCGTCGAGCGCGTCTGAGCGCGACCGAGCCGAGCGAGGAACGAGCGAGCGACCAAGCGCTCACATTCACAACTGCGCGACTGACATCACGAACAGGATCTTGAAGAACCATGACTGAAACGACCACCGAGACCGCGGTCCGTTACGACAAGGACGCCGACGGCATCGTCGTGCTCACCCTCGACGACCCGACCGCCAGCGCCAACACGATGAACGACCTCTACAAGGAGTCGATGCACGCCGCCGTCGAGCGCTTGTACGCCGAGGCAGACGGAGTCACCGGCGTCGTGATCACGTCGGCGAAGAAGACCTTCTTCGCGGGCGGCAACCTCAAGAACATGCTCGTCGCAGGACCGGACGACGCGCAGCCCGTCTTCGAGATGGGCGAGCAGATCAAGGCCGACCTGCGCAAGCTCGAGCTGTTCGGCAAGCCGGTCGTCGCGGCGATCAACGGAGCCGCCCTCGGCGGTGGCCTCGAGATCACCCTCGCCTGCAACCACCGCATTGCGGTCGACTCCCCGGCGGTCCAGCTCGGTCTGCCCGAGGTCACCCTCGGGCTGCTCCCCGGCGGCGGCGGCGTCACCCGGATCGTACGCATGCTGGGCATCCAGTCCGGGCTGATGGACGTGCTGCTCACCGGCCCGCGCTTCAAGCCGGCGGACGCCAAGGCCAAGGGCCTG
>DASVMH010000095.1:0-3301 GCA_036384455.1 Marmoricola sp.
CGAGGCGAACTTCGAGGTGCTGCCCTGGGCGTTCTGGATGTCCGGGGTGATGCCCGCTGCGGTGAGCGCCTTCTGCAGGAGCGGCTTGTCGTACAGGGTGTACCGCGTCGACGACGTCGTGTCGGGCAGGATCACACCGACCTTGCCGCTGGCCTTGCCGAGATCGGTCGAGGCCGGCATCTTCGCCTGGCTCTGCGGGGGGTTGTCCAGCTTGCAGGCGGCGGTCACGCTCTGAGCGCTGCTGCCCTTGTTGCCGGACGAACTCGTGTTGTCATTGCTGCTCGAGCCGCATGCACTCACGGTGAGTGCTGCCACCACGCCGAGCGAGGCGAGTGTGGCCGTGGTCTTCCGCATATCCTCGCGCCTTCCGTTTCGCTGGCCTTCCGGCTCAGCTGGGTATGTTCCGCGCCCGAACATATAGGTGACCGGCGTCACAGGGCAATGCTCGACACGCGGCTGTGACCTGCTCGTAACCTACGGCCGCGTGGCTCCGTGGGAGCGCGCTCACGCCGTACGGCGAGGGCGACCCCTCCCGCGCTTCGATTCGACGACCTGGCCGCGAACGACGATCTCGCCGCCCCAGACGCCGTACGGCTCACGTCGTTCCAGGGCGCCGGCCAGGCACAGATCACGGACCGGGCACTGCGCGCACAGCGCCTTCGCGCGCTCCAGCGGTGCGGGGTACTCCGCGAAGAAGAGATCGGGTTCGCGCTGGCACGGCAACATGGCTCCACTGTTGGCCCCTGAGGTAGCCGCGCGCATCGGGAGATATCCCTAGTTCCGTCGTGTCGAGGGTTAGCGTGACGTGGTGCGACAACGGAATCGGGTCCAGGCGTCGCTGCGCCATCGCCCGGCACAAGCCGTCGCACTTCTCCTTCTCGCCACCGTCATCGTCACCGCGACGACGTTCACCCCGCTGTTCACCCGGGCCCTGGAGCAGTCGGTCACCAAGCTGACGATCCACGACGCCGACGCGGTCACCAGCGGCATCCAACTGGGCTGGGCCGCCGACCCGACGCTGCCCCTCGGGGTGCACATCTCGGTGTTGTCCCCTGACACCATGTCCGGCGATCTGCCCGACGGCATGGTTCGCTATTTTGAGCCGGCCGTCCGTAGCCTGCAGGCATCGCCGCCGTCGCGAGTCCACTCCCAGAGCGTCGAGGGCACGATCCTCGCCCGCGACCGGCAGTGCCGCCACGTACGCATGGTCGCGGGCACCTGCCCCGACGCTGCTGGTCAGATCGCGGTGAGCCGGGCCGATCACACGATCCTGCACGCTGACGTCGGTGATACCTACGTGATCGCCAACGCGGGCGACCACGCGCATCCGATCCACCTCAAGGTCGTCGGGATCTACGAACAGGTCGCATCGAAATGGTGGTTCGGACCGAGCCTCACCGGCTACTCGGGCAAGTCCGGCAGCGGTCCCGGGATCGTCCAGCACGACACCTGGCTCGCGGGTTACGCGACCCTCGACTACGGCGAGCTGAACTTCCCCGGTGTCCACAACGACCTGCTCAGCCAACTCCGCCCGGACATCAGCGTCGATGCGCTCCCCCGGATCACGGCACTGCTGAAGAAGTTGGAGAAGAACCTCCTCATCGAGGATCCGGCAGGGCAACCCGACCTGACCACCGGCATCCCCGACCTCGTCCGGGCCATCGCGCATCAGCGCGACCAGGCGCAGGTCACGGTGCCCACCCTGATGGCCCAGCTCGGGCTGCTCGCCCTCGCGGTGCTCTGGCTCGCGCTGGTGACGGTCATCGACCAACGCCGTCCCGAGGTCGCGCTCGCGCTGTTGCGGGGACGCGGACGGAAGGGCGCGCGCCGGCTGCTCCACGCCGAACTGCTGCCGGTCTTCGGCGCGGCGGTGGTCCTGGGCACGATCTGCGGATTCGCGGTCGCCACCGCGGCGCGCGTCTTCTTCCTTCCGGAGAGCCCACCCTTCGAGATCACCCGCGGCTTCGGGTGGGCGGTGCTGCTGGCGGCCGTCGTCCTCGGCGGCACCTGCGCGATCGCGGTGCTGCGCGTGACGCGAGAACCGGTCGAACGGTTGCTCCGCCAGGTGGCTCCGAGACCCGCGGGCTGGCACCTCGGTGTCGTGCCGGCGATGGGACTCGCCGGTGCCGGTGTGCTCACGATCGCGTTCCTCAGCGGCGGCCTCCACGGCTCCGCCAGCACCGCCGGGCCCGCAGTGCTCGCCCTGCTGAGTGGCCTGCTGCTCTCGATCGTCGTGCCTCCCCTCGCCGCACGCGCTGCCCGGAGGTTGCTGGTCCGCGGGCGGACGAGGACCGCTCTCGGGATGCTCGATGCGGCTCGCAGTCCGTCGACGCGGCGCAGCGTGGCCCTGGTGACGGTGGCGACGGCGCTCCTCGTCTTCGGACTTGACGCCGCCGCCGTCGGCGCGCACAACCGGACCCTCGCCGCGCAGCAGCTCGTCGGCGCACCACGGGTGCTCTCCCTCGCGCAATACGACCTCGGCCCGATCCGGAAGGCGTTGGCGGAGGTGAACGCCCACGGCGTACGCGCAACGGCTGTTGTCATGCAGCACTCCAGCGCGGCACAACGACCGGCCACGCTCGCTGCGCCCGTCAAGCAGTTCGATCAGGTCACCGGAAGCTCCCTGCCGACCTCCGCGCTCGCGCCAGCGACGCCAGATCCGGTCCGCGTGCGCGGCGGAAGCATCTCCGCCCGGCTGACCACCACGAATGCACCGGGAAGCGCACCGGTCTCACTCGCGGTCGAGGTCACCTATCCGGGCGGCACCGTGCACACGGTGACGATCGGGCGGATCTCCCCCAAGCTCAACCACACGGTGACGGTGCACGCACCCGTCCCCTGCCTCGAGGGTTGCGACCTCATCGGGCTGGGCGTGGCGAGCAACCCGGGGCGCAACCCCGAGGGCGGTGTCCGGGTCAGCGACCTGAGCGTCGGCTCGGATCCTGTCGATCCCGGGCCGGTCGCCGACTGGGCACCCCTCGACACCGATCGGGGGCGGGTCAAGCTCACCAGGCTCTCCCCCGGCAACGCCACGGTCGACTTCGCCAGCCGTGGTAGCGAGACGGCCTTCGCGACCCAGCGGTGGTACCCCTCGTCGTTGCCCGCGATCATCGCCCGCGGCCGCAGCGTCGATGTGCGCCCCGGACAACACTTCCTCGCCGCGGGGGTCGACGGAGTCGATCGGCAGTTCCAGGCGGTCACGACGACGGGCCGCATCCTCGGCGCCGCCCCGGGAACGGCCCTCGTCGATCTCGACCTCGCCGAGCGCGGCGCCCAGTTGGACGCCGCCGATGATGTGACC
>DASVMH010000096.1:0-3103 GCA_036384455.1 Marmoricola sp.
TCGGCACGGAGCTCTCCGGACGGTGTCCCCAGCAGTTGGGCGACCGCGTCGACGATCTGGCCGAGGGTGAGGTCCCCGTCGCACGCACCGACCCACGCCGCGGTCGCGGTGTCGACCTGGCGAGCGCGGCGCAGGCCGGTCTGCTGACGCAACAGGATCTGGCTGGGATCCTCGGCCCCTGCGGGCCCGAGCGTCTCCTGCACCGCGTCGGCCCGCAGCCGCAGGCGTACGTCGAACAGGTCTGACACGTCACGCAGCGCGCCGACCCTGTCGAAGTGGTCGGCGATCTCGGGACCGAGGGGACGGGCGATCTCGTAGGGCCACTCCTCGAGCCGGAGCGCCGGATCCTCTTCGGTGCGCCGGAGGTTGATCCAGCCGAAGCCGACACCCGAGGCGCCCTGCTCCGCCAACCACGACAGCCAGGTGTCGTAGCGGCGTCGGTAGTCCTCGGGCGAGCCGCCGGTGGCGGGGTGGTGGCCGGAGTCCTTGAGCCACATCTCGACGTACTCCGCGGGGTCCGCGACCTCCCGCTGCACCACCCATGCATCGCAACCGTCGATCCACGCGGCGAGGCGTTCGTCCCACGGGTGCTCGTCGAGGATCAGCCAGTTGGCGAGGATCTGCGCGGCGCCGCCGGGGTTCAGCCGTTGCGGGACAGCCCTGACGATGTCCTCCACGACCCGGTCGCCCGGCAGACCGGAGTCGCGGTAGACCAGCCGCTCGCCCGTGGCCGGGGAGATCACGAAGGGCGGGTTGGTGACGATGAGGTCGAAGGTCTCGGATCCGACCGCATCGAAGAAGCTGCCTTCCCGGGTCTCGATGCCGCCGAGGTCGTTGAGGTCCACGTTGAACCGGGTCAGCCAGAGCGCCCGCGGGTTGAGGTCGGTGGCGACGACCGTGTCCGCATGGCTGGCCAGGTGCAGCGCCTGCACGCCACAGCCGGTGCCGAGGTCGAGAGCCCGGCGGACCGGTCGGCGAACCGTCAGTTCCGCCAGCGATGTCGACGCCGAGCTGACCCCGAGGACGTGGTCGGACCCGACGCGCGTCGGTGCACCGTCGAGACCGGGCGTCAGGTCGCTGGCGATCCAGAGCTCACCGTCGTCCACGGCGTACGGGCGCACGTCGATGCGAGCGGCGACCTCACTGACCGAGCGCTCCAGCACCCCGGCAGCACAGAGCGGATCGACGAGCCCGGGCAATGCCTGCTCGGCGTCGTCGAGAGCGACCGGGGATTGCAGGAGCCACAGCCCGACCAGGGTTCCGAGCGGTCCGGCACCGCGTACGGCCCGACGCCCCGGCGTGGTCTCGTTGCGCGCCAGCGCCGCCGTCGCTTCGTCTCCCAGGAGTGCGCTCGTCGCGGCGTACGTGTAGTCGGCGGCGGTCAGGGCCGCGCGCAGGCTCGCGGCGATGTCGGGCGGGGCTGTGGTCACGCCCCGAACCTAGGGCACGAACGGGCGGGGCGTGCCGGACCTACCGGTTCGGTGGGTGGGGCGACCGCCGCGTCGGGTTCGTCGGTGGTTCGAATCGCTCGCGGCTGACGGGCCGTCGTGGGTTGCGGTCCTTGGCAGCGACGACGGAGGCGGACAGGTGGCTCGGGTCGGCGGTCGGCTGTCCGGTGCGTGGCGAGTTGTCCCTTTCGTACGCGGGTGCGCGGCCTTAGGTCGGGATTTCCAGTCACCAGGTGACTGGAAATCGGGACCTAAGCCCTCAGCACGGCCCTCGACCCACTGAAACCACCGCAAACCCGACGCTGCGACCGCGCCACCTACTCAACCGGTGGGAATCGTGAGCCCTCAGTACCGACCCTTGACCGGAACGTCGAGAGCATTGGGCAGGCCCGCCTTGTAGAGCAGCGCGTCCGCGCGCTGGAGCGGCTTGAGCGCCGGGTTGGTCCACAACGTGTAGAGCGTGGCAGGGGTCGCCTTCGATCCGCTCTTCGCCAAGATCGCGTTGGCCGCCTTACGGCCGGACTCGTTGGCGCCCTCCATCGTCGCGAGATCGATGTTGGTGCGGACGTAGTCGCCGGCGAGCAACAGGTTGGGGATCTTCGTCTCCACCTCGGGGCGGTTGTTCCAGGAGCCTGCGGTATTGACCAACAGCGGTGTCGCGTTCGTGTTGCGCCGCGCCGTGGCGTTCCAGGCGATGCCCGGGTCGAGGAACCACGAGTCCACGATCCCGTCCGGGAGTTGGTCCCCGGCCGTGTGGTGATAGCGGACCTGGGCGAGCACCTCCTGAGCGATCTCGTCCCTGGTGCACTCCTTGGCGGTCTTGCCGAAGAGCATGCCCTTGGCGTCCCAGTTGGAGATGTCGACGCTGAAGGAGTCCACCGCGGTGCCGTCGCCGTAATCCTTCGCGAAGTCGCGATCGGTCCAGAACTGCGCCTGGGTCAGGGCGGTGAGCGCCCATGGCGAGTCGATGAAGGTGATGTGGCCCTTGGTGATCTTCGCGGGCTTCTTCAAGTAGAACTGGATGCCGCTCATCCAGTCGGTGCGCAGCTGCTCGAGCGCGGCAAGGCTCGGATCGGCCTTCCGTACGTCGCCGCGCAGGTGTTTGCGGGCCTGTTCGACCGGCATCGCACTGACGTACCAGTCCGACTGGTGGCGGTAGTGCCGACCCGCGCGGTCGACCAGATGCACCGCAGCGACCTCGCCACGATTCATCTCGTACCAGGCGAGACCGTGGTCGGCCACGAACGTCACCCCCAGCGACCGCAGGTGCGCGAGCCACGGACTGATCCACGCCTCGTTGGTCGGGAGGTCGAGCACCCGGTCCGGCGCACCGTCGTTGCCCTGCCCCATCAGGTTGTAGACGAACGCCTCGCCCATGTGGCCGATCGTCCGGGTGCTCGCCAAGGTCTCCTTGGCCGCCACCAGATTGCGGGTGAGGCCGGCCGCGAGCACCTTCTGGTAGTCCGGCGAACGCGTTGCGGCACCCACGAAGTCCCACCAGCTGACGTTCTCCCACTGGCCGAAGCGGCGCTCGTCACTGCTGGTGAGGAAGACCAACAGCCGCTCGACGAAGTACCCCAGCTCGTCGGGCGGGACGTCTTGCCCCTTGAGGTTCTCGGTCAGGTATCGACGCAGCCCGTCGAGGGTGAGCAGTG
>DASVMH010000097.1:0-3583 GCA_036384455.1 Marmoricola sp.
CTGGCGATGAGCGGCTTGAGGCGGTTGGGGTTGCCTTCGCCGATCAGCACGATCCCTGGGGGTCCGACGAGCCGGGTGACGACGTCTTGCTGCTTGGTGAAGCCGATCATCGGCTCGGTGGTCCAGCCACGGCGCAGCAGACCGAGAGCGGAGGCGGCGGCGCCGGGCTTGCCCTCGATCTGGGCCAGCGCCGAGCGCTGGGCTCGGCGTCCGAAGACGATCAGGGTCGCCAGCGAGCCGACCAGGACACCGAAGACGATCGGGAAGACGACGCCCTTGAGCGTGAGCACGGCGAGGACGAAGCCGAGCACCCCGACGACGACGAACACGCCGAGCAGGATCAGGCCGAGTTGGGGATCGCCCTGCTTGGCGAGTCGGTAGGTCGAGACGATCTGCTTGATCCGACCGGTCTTCTTCTCGGCGGCGTTCTTCGCGGGCGGGTTCGTGCTTCGGGCCATGAGGAGCAGTCTCTCAGACGGTCGTCGAGGCGGGGCCGTCAGTCCTGACGCGCGGCGACGGCCTGCTGGTAGAGCCTGCCGGCGCGGTACGACGAGCGGACGAGCGGTCCGCTCATCACGCCGGAGAACCCGATCTCCTCGGCCTCGGTGGCCAGCTCGACGAACTCCTCGGGCTTGACCCAGCGCTCGACGGGATGGTGGCGCAACGAGGGGCGTAGATACTGCGTGATCGTGATCAGCTCGCAGCCCGCGGCGTGGAGGTCGACCAGCGCCTGGCTGACCTCCTCCCGGGTCTCGCCCATGCCGAGGATGAGGTTGGACTTCGTCACGAGCCCGAATGCACGAGCCTGGGTGAGCACGTCGAGGGAACGGTCGTAGCGGAACGCGGGGCGGATCCGCTTGAAGATCCGCGGCACCGTCTCGACATTGTGCGCGAGCACCTCGGGCCGGGACTCGAAGACCTCCTGCAGCAGCTCCGGCACGCCGTTGAAGTCGGGGATGAGGTTTTCCACGCCGGTGTCGGGGTTGAGCTCGTGGATCTGCTTGACGGTCTCGGCGTAGAGCCAGGCTCCGCCGTCGGGGAGGTCGTCGCGGGCGACACCGGTGATCGTGGCGTACCGCAGACCCATCTGCTGCACGGACTCGGCCACTCGGCGTGGCTCGTCGCGGTCGAGGGGCTCGGGGCGGCCGGTGTCGATCTGGCAGAAGTCGCAGCGCCGGGTGCACTGGTCGCCGCCGATGAGGAAGGTCGCCTCGCGGTCCTCCCAGCACTCGAAGATGTTGGGACAGCCGGCTTCCTGGCACACGGTGTGCAGTCCTTCGGACTTCACCAGTTGCTGGAGCTCGCGATACTGCGGACCCATCTTGGCGCGGGTCTTGATCCACTCCGGTTTGCGCTCGATCGGGGTCTCCGCGTTGCGCGCCTCCAGGCGCAGGAGCTTGCGCCCCTGCGGACCGGCCGGATTGGTCTCGGTGGTCTGGGTGGTCACGAACGCCACTCTACGTGGCAGGCCATCAGACGTCGCGGCGGATGAAGCTCGCCACGGATGCCGCGACGGCGATCACCAACAGGACTCCCAGGAACCAGCCGGCGTCGAGGTGACTGAGGGGATGCAGGTTGTCGCAACTGGGCAGCGATCGGCAGTTCAGACTCTGGTCGAGATAGCTGAAACCTGACTTGAGCCAGCCGAACATGTTGTTGCCCACCGACCAGCGACTCGCCCCGTCGATCGGCAGCAGCGCGATCAGCACCTCGCCGCCCGCGGCGTACGCGAAGAGCAGGCCCAAGGTCGCCACGGTGTGCCGGAACAGCATCGTCAGCGCGAAACTGCCGAGGCCGACCCCGGCACCGAGTGCGACCGCGCGGCCACCCAACCCGAGAATGCGCCGGACCGTGTCTGCGTCGGTCGAGATGCCGCGCGCGTCGGCGACCAGCGCGACGACGAGCCAGTAGAGCGCGAAGCCGATCGCGAGGTAGACGGCCGAGGCGAGCGTCACCGCGGTCGCCTTGGCGACCCAGACCTGACCGCGTCTGGGCCGGGCCAGGAGTTGGGTGCGCATCGAGCCGGTGCCCCAGTCCGCGCCGACGAAGGTCGCAGCGCCGATCACGATCGCTGCCGCCAGCAGCACCGCCACCCGTGGACCGTCGGTGGCAGCGACCCGGTGCAGGGACAACGTCCGGCGGTCGATCATCGATCTCGCGGTCGGTTGCAACTCACGCGCGCAGTCGGCGATCGTCGACTGTGGTCCGAGGTATCGCGACGGGTGCTTACGACAATCGATGACCTCTGCCTTGACCTGCGGGTCGTCTGCCGCCAGTGCCGCCTGAGCGCGTGCGTTGCTCAACTCGCTGGCCGACGGCGGCCGCGTGTCCCATGCGGTCTTGGCGGCGAGCGCGCCGATCACGATGATGCCCGCGAGGAGCACCAGCGCGACGCCGCGACGGGAGAGGTAGCGGGTGAGCTCGACCCGAGTCAGCGAGATCATTCCTCGCCCTCCGTCTGGTGCGGGATCGGATGACCGGTGAGCTCGAGGAAGTAGCTCTCCAGGTCGGGGCGTACGGCACTCATGTCGGTGACGTAGAGCCCGGCGTCGGCGAGCGCCTTGGCGATCCGGTCGGGATGGTCGTGGCCGGCGACGATCAGCGCCCCGTCGTCGGTGGAGACGGTGAACCCCGCCGCTTCGAGGACCTCGGTCGCATGTTCGGGATCCGCGATCTCGACCCGCGTGCGGGCAGTCCGCTCGCCGATGAGCTCGTCCACAGGTCCGCTGACGAGCAGGCGCCCGTCGCCGATGATCGACACCGATGAGCACAGTTGTTGGATCTCGGACAGGTTGTGGGAGCTCAGCAGGACCGTCGTCCCGGCTGCGGCGAGGCGTTGGATGACGTCACGGACGGCACGTACGCCGCTCGGATCGAGGCCGTTGGTCGGCTCGTCCAGGAGGACCAGGTCGGGGGAGCGCAGCAGCGCGGCCGCGATCGCCAGCCGCTGGCGCATGCCGAGCGAGTAGCGTCGGTAGCTGCGCGACGCGGACTCGCGGAGTCCGACCTCGGTGAGCACCTCGTTGACGCGGGCGCGGGGTACGCCACTGGCCCGCGCGAGCAGCGCCAGGTTGCGCCGGCCCGAGAAACCTGGGATGAAGCCGGGTTGGCTCACGGTGGCGCCGACCCGGGTCAGGACGGGGTCGGACGGTGAGGTGACCGGGTGCCCGAGGACCTCGATCGTGCCCGACGAGGGCCGTGCGAGGCCGACCAACAACCGGAACGTCGTGGTCTTGCCGGAGCCGTTGGGGCCGAGGAACCCGTGAACGCCCCCCGCGGGCACCTCGAGGTCGAGCCCGTCCAGCGCCGCGAATCCGCCGCGGACACCGCGATAGACCTTGCGCAGGCCACGGACCCGGATCGCCGCCTCGGCGGTCGGTCCGCCGGCGATCGTGGCTGTCTCACTCACGTCCGCCAGTCTTCCCTGTCTGCCCGCGGAATCGGTGCCGCCACGCGCGAGGTCAGCGACCCGGGGTGATCACCGGGACTTTGAGGCCTGGCGGTTCGGGGCGCGCCTCGAAGTCGGGACCCGGTTCGTACGGCTCCCAGGCGAGCAACTCACGTAGATGCCGGGTGACGGACT
>DASVMH010000098.1:0-13746 GCA_036384455.1 Marmoricola sp.
GAGGAGTACGCGTTCCGCGGTTACGCGATGCAGGCGTTCGGGTCCCTGACCGCCGCGATCAATCGCGGTTGGGACCGCGCCCGCCAGGAGAGGTGGGCGGTCGCGATCGCGATCCTCGCCTCCGCCGGCCTGTTCGCGTTGGCCCATGGCACGCAGAACTTCCCGCTCTTCTTCGACCGGTTCGCGTTCGGCCTTCTCGCCGGCTACCTCGTCTACCGAACCGGCGGACTCGAAGCGGGCATCGCGCTGCACATCTGGAACAACCTCGTCGCCTTCGGTTTCGGCATCGCGTACGGCGAGGTCCAGAGCCAGCTCAGCGAGACCTCCGCGTCCTGGTGGAACCTGCCGCTCACCGTCACCCAGAACGGCATCTACCTGATCCTCGTGCTCCTGGTCGCGCGCCGGATGGGTCTGGACAACCGCACCCGACCGCCCGTTTTGGCCCAGCAAACGGCTGCCGTGTAAAGTCTCCCTTCGGCTCGATCCCGCTTCGGCGGGGCCGAGATCCCATTGGGATATGGTGTAATTGGCAGCACGACTGGTTCTGGTCCAGTTAGTCAAGGTTCGAGTCCTTGTATCCCAGCGAGAGCCGAGTCACAGCGCCTCGATTGGACGCCCCTTCCGCGTCAACGCTAGGGTTTGCTGCGCTCGGTGACGAGTTTGCCCCCGTTGTGTAGCGGCCTAGCACGCCGCCCTCTCAAGGCGGTAGCGCCGGTTCGAATCCGGTCGGGGGTACAAATCCGAAAAGGCCTTCTGATCTGCAGGAATGCGGATCAGAGGGCCTTCTTTGTTCTCCCTGACTCGAAGCCCCGGGCCACACACGGGCCCCGCCAAGCCGCGGCGCCGCCCGGATCTCGCGGTATCCTCGGTGTTGATACTGCAAAAAGTTGTCGTTTCGGCTACGTTAAGCAGTATGAACACAACGACGCGCGTAAGGCCGGCGGATCTGGCCGACTGGCTGCTCGCGCACGGCCGGTCTGCTGTCACGACCACCGAAGCCGCCGCTCTCCTCGGCGTCGACCCGGCCGAGGTGCGTGTGCGGCTGCACCGTCACCGTGACGCGTTCGTCATGCCGGCCCGTGGGTTGTGGGTGGTGATCCCACCGGAATATCGCGAGTGGGGAGCCCCCGAAGGTGTCGAGGTCGTCGACTTGCTGATGCGCCATCTGCACGTCGACTACTACGTTGGCTGGCTCAGTGCCGCATCACTGCATGGTGCCGGTCACCACGCCCCCCAGGTGTTCCAGGTCGCCACCTCCCGTGACGTCCGCGATCGTCACGTCGGTCGTACCGCGTTCACCTTCTTGACCCGCACCGCAGCCGCCGCATTGCCGCACCAACAGCGTCCCACCCGGTCGGGCACCGCGGCGGTATCTCCGCCCGAGGTCACTGCGCTCGACCTCGCCACCGACATCGCGCTCGGGGGTGGCATCGACAACGTCGCCACCGTCATTCTCGGGCTGGCAGAGGAAGGCCTCGACCTCGGACTCGTCGCGTCCCTGGCCGACCACTTCCCTGCAGCATCGGTACGCCGCCTGGGCTGGATCCTGGAAAACCTCGGTGAGCACCGGGCTGATGACCTCCACCACGGGGCCGTCTCACGCGCGCCCACCCCGGCGTTGCTGAACCCGGCCGGGCCGGTGCGGGGCAGGACCGACCCGCGGTGGCGGCTGCGCCTCAACACAGAGGTCGAGGCGGAGTTCTGATGATCCCCGCCAACGTGATCACTGCCTGGGCAGTCGACCACCCTTGGCCCATCCGCTCCCATCTCCGCGGGGTCGCCCCGAGGGCGCTTACCGCAGTATCGAGCGGGTCGGCCGGCAACTCCGGAGCGGGCGCATTCGTTTCGGGAACACTACCGATAGCGGTATAGTTAGCGAAACTCAGGGGGTCGCGTGATGGAGATCAATGTCCGGGAAGCGTCGCGTCGTCTGGGCGTGAACGACTCCCGTGCCCGGCAACTGCTTCGTGCCGGGGACCTGCGCGGCCGCCGTGTTGGCAACTCCTGGCTGGTGTTGGCCGAGGACGTCGCGCGTCTTGAGCGTGGTCGACGGCGGCCGGGCCGGCCGCTGGCACCCAAGCGTGCGTGGGCGGTCCTTGATCTCCTCGATGGGTGCCAGGCGTCTTGGCTCTCGGCCTCTGCGCGCTCTCAGGTTCGCCGCTATCTTGCCGATTTCGACGACCCGGGGGCGGACGACTGGCGGGCGGCGCTGCGGGCTCGCAGCCGGGTCGTCGCAGTCGTGGCACACCCAGCCGCCGTCGACCGTCTGCGGCATGCCGACGGCGTCTACGCCGCCGGCTCCGATGCTGCCGCACGGCGCGGATTCGATCTCGTCGCTGTGGCCGAGCCCCACCCCGAGTTCTACATCTCCGAAGGGTCCTGGCCCCAGATTGCGCGGTCGCTGGCGCTGCGTGAAGGCGCCGAGCCGAATCTGAAGATCCGGATCCCCCGCGAGGTCTGGCCATTTGCCGACGATGAACCTTCACCGTCCGGGTCGAGGGAAGACCTGGTGGGGGATGCGGTGCTTGCTGCCGACTTGCTGGAATCGGCCGAGCCACGCGCCATCAGCGCCGGCGCGGCTCGCCTCGGCGAACTACTCGCGAACTGGAAACAAGCACGGGCGATGCGGTGAGTGTCGTCATCGAACTCCCCGTCCTCGGTGCACCCGTCGATGAGCTATGGCAGACCCTGCTCGACCTCGGCGACCAGCTCGACGTGCCCTGGACCCTCGTCGGAGGCCAGATGGTGCTGCTCCATGCCCTCGAACACCAGCAGCTACCTCCACAGATCAGTCAGGACGGCGACGTCATCGCCGACATCCGGGCCATGCCCGGATCCTTGACCCAACTCGTGGACCACCTCGAGCGCATGGGGTTCGCGCTGCAATCCATCAGCACCGAGGGCATCGCACACCGCTATATCCGTCCGGCTGAGCCGAGGCCGGTCGTCATCGACGTCCTTGCACCGGAAGGGCTCGGGGAACGCGCTGACCTCACCACCTCCCCACCTGGCCGCACCATCGAGGTCCCCGGTGGTACCCAGGCGCTCGCGCGGACAGAAAGGGTCACCATCGTGCACGCGGGACGCACTGGAACCATCCCGCGCCCGACCCTCCTGGCGGCGATCATCGGCAAGGCCGCAGCGACCGCCCTGCCCAGCCCCGATCGCCATTACCGCGACCTGGCACTATTGTGCGCCCTGGTCACCGACCCGTTCGCACTGGCCGAGCAGGTGACCCGCAAAGACAGGCAGCGTCTCCGGCTCGCGAGCAACCTCCTAGACCAGGCCCATCCCGCCTGGCTCCTCGTCCCGTCCACCATCAGGGGAGCAGGGCAGGTCACCTACGACATCCTCCGCGCCTGATGCGGCCACGCGTAGGCCTCGCCGCGTTCGATTCAGGTCCGCAATCGCCAACGACATCCAACCTCCGGAATGGTGGCTGAACTGCGGTTTCATTCATCCTCAACCTCGTCCGTTGAGTCCTCGGAGGCTCTCTCAAGGCGGTAGCGCCGGTTCGAATCCGGTCGGGGGTACAAATCCGAAAAGGCCTTCTGATCTGCGGACCGCAGTTCGGGAGGCCTTTCGCGTTCCTCCGGCCCGCCCGGCCAACGGAGTCCTGTCGCCCGAGGATCGATCAGTCGCTGTGATGGTCGCGAGGGCGTGGTGCGTTGAGTCCGAGGCGTACGCCGAGCATCCTGATGCCGAAGCAGACCGCGGCGGCGAGGACGGCGACGGCGACGTCGTAATGGTGGGTTCTGGTCGCCACGACAGTGATGGTGGCACCGGCCAGGGCGGGGATCGCGTAGAGCTCGGCTCGCATCACGGTGGGGATCTGCTGGATCATCACGTCGCGGACGGTGCCGCCGCCGACGCCGGTGACGGCACCGAGGATGACGGCCTGCGTGGGGCCGAGCCCGAAGGCGAGCGCCTTGCTGGCTCCGGTGACCGCAAACAGGCTGAGCCCGGCCGCGTCGAGAATGGTGATCGGTATCGCCAGCCGACCGAGGCTCTGGCTGAGCAGGAAGGCGGTCAGCGCACCTCCGGCGGCGACGGCGAGGTAGCGCCAGTCGACGAATGTCGCCGGCGGCAGGGCGTCGATCATGACGTCGCGGATGATGCCGCCGCCAATGGCGGTGATGATGCCGAGGGTCAGGACGCCGACGATGTCGAGGCGAGCGACCCGGATCGCGGTGAGGGCGCCGTTGAGTGCGAATGCGAAGGTGCCGACCAGGTCGAGTGTCAGCAGCAGCGTCGGCTCGGTGTTCACTGTCTATGCCTACTGGATGCCGCTCGGGGCGAGCCAGGCGAGCGCCGCCACGACGAGTGCTTCGGTACCGGTGTCGAGGGTGGGTTGGATGACGGGGGCGAACTGGGGGGAGTGGTTGACCGGGACGTCCTGGCTGAGCCGACCGGCCGCCTCTGCGCGGGCGTAGACGCCTGCGTCGATCCCGCCGATGCCCCAATAGGTGTAGGGCACGCCGAACGCGGCCGGCAGGTCGCTGAAGTCCTCGCTGGCGGTCTGCAGCGGCAGCTCGATCGCCTGGTCGCCGAAGTGCTCGTCGAAGGCAGCGGCGACGCGGTCGGTCACCGCGGCATCGTTATCGGTGACGGGGAATCGGTCGAAGAGTTCGAACTCGGGAGGCTTCGGTGAGCCGGAGGCCTCGCACTCCGCAGTGACGATGCGCCGGATCGATTCCAGGATGGCCGATCGGGTGGACTCGTGGTAGCTGCGCACGTTGAGTTGGATGGTGGCCGAATCGGGGATGACGTTGCTCTTGGTCCCTGCTTGCACGCTGCCGATCGTGAGCACGGCCGGGTCGCCGGGGGTGACCTCTCGTGCGACCACGGTCTGGAGCCGAATCACGATCATCGCTGCCAGGACGACCGGATCGATCGCTGCCTGTGGCATCGATCCGTGCGCGCCGCGGCCGTGCACCGTGATCCGCATACTGTCCGCCGCGGACAGGACGGGGCCGCCGCGAGTGCCCACCGTTCCCGCCGGCATTGCCAGCACGTGCTGGCACAGGGCCACATCCACCGAGCCGACCAGTTCGACCAGGCCGTCCTCGACCATCCCGCGGGCCCCGTCGGCCACCTCCTCGGCGGGCTGGAACACCGCCACCACCGTCCCTCCCCATTCGGCGGTCGTCTGCGCGAGCAGGTCCACGGCCCCGAGCAGGCACGTGACGTGGACGTCGTGGCCGCAGGCGTGCATGACCGGGACGTCGCCGTCGGGTGTGGTTGCCGTGGCCGCGCTCGCGTATTCGAGTCCGGTCGCCTCGCGAACGGGGAGCGCGTCCATATCGGCACGCACCAGCACGGTTGGTCCGTTGCCGTTGCGAACGATCCCCACCACACCGGTGCCACCGACGCCCTCGTGCACCTCGCATCCCGACTCGCGTAGGCGTGCGGCGACATTGCCCGCGGTCCGGTGCTCCTGATGGGACAGCTCAGGGTGGGCGTGCAGGTCGCGGTAGAAGTCCTCCTGCCACGACCGGATCGAGTCAAGGTGGTTGAAGTCGGTCGAACTGGTCATGCCAGGCCACTCCTCACAGCACGGGAACTTCCCCACAGTAGTGGCCTTCGGGTGCGGGCCATCGGGATCACAGGGGTGCAGCGGCACGGCCCTCGGCAGCGCTCGAGCCGCTCAACCAGTCCCGGATTCGCGACCGATACCCTCGCCCGGTGGTCCCTCACCCGAACGCGAACGTGAAGGCCCGCACGCCGGCGCTGTAGGTGAGGGTGAGGGTGTGCCGTTGGGCGGTGGAGGTGGCGAGGATCAGGTGGGCGTTCGGGGGTCCGTCCACGCGGATGGTGCGGTCGCGCGCGCCGGGTTCGTGGATGGTGAGCGTTCCGTGGCCGGCGACGACGTTGTAGACCTTGGCCGCTCGTTCGTTGATCCGCACGGTGGCACCGCGCCCGGCGGTGATCGCGTCGGCGCCGACCCTCCACCGGCCGCCGAGGCTGAAGGTGTCCGGCGCCTGATCCGGTGAGAGCGTGTAGGTCGTCGTCCTGCCCAGCGCCAGGGTGCCCGGCTCGCCGCGGTAGGAGTCGGCACCTCGGGAGTACGCCAGGTACGTCTCCGGGGTGGTGCCCGAACCCCCGGGCTGTGCGGTCGACACCTTGTCCGAGGTCGGCGCGGGCAGGTTCGCCGATGGCTTCGCCTCCTGGAGCAGGGTGCGCAGCTGACTCTCGAGCTGGTCGTTGTCGCCCTCGCCGAACTTGATGGCGCGGACGGTCCCGTCTGCGTCGATGAGGTACTCGGCCGGCCAGTACTGGTTGCGGTAGTTGGTCCAGGTGGCGAGGTCGGGATCGAGTGCGACGGGATAGCGGATGTGCTCGCGATCGACCGCGGCGCGTACGTTCGATGCGCTCTTCTCGAACGAGAACTCCGGCGACTGCACGCCGATGATGTCCAGCCCTGCGGAGTGATAGGCGTCGTACCACGCGTTGAGGTACGGCTGGTTGCGCTGGCAGTTGATGCAGGAGTACGCCCAGAAGTCGACCAGCACGACGTGCCCACGTAGTGACTTCAGGGACACCGCCTTGCCGCCGTCGGTGTTGAGCCAGTGCGAGATCCCGCGGATCGGCGGCGCCTGCCCGCAGCGGGCGAGCTCGGCGGAGCCCGGATCGCACTTCGCGAGGTCCTTGTTCACCGACGTGCTCAGCGGCGTCAGTGCGCCCTGCACCGTGCTGGATCGGGCGACCTTGTCCTGCAGGCCGGCGGTGTAGTCGGGGACATGGCGCTGGATGACGTCGGAGAGGTTGAAGGTCAGCGCGACGGCGAGGGCGATCAGGACGATGCCGGAGCCGATCCGGAACTGCCGGTCGCGCTTGCGGTAGGCACGGACGCGCTCGGCCATCCGGGAGCCCGCAGCGGCGAAGACGAGCAGCGGCAGCGCGGCGCCGATCGCGAAGGCGAGCGTGAGCACGACCGTACGCCAGCCGACGTGCCCGGTCGCGCCGGCGACCGTGATCGCAGCGAGGACCGGTCCGGCGCAGGGGACGTAGAGGGTGCCCAGACCCAGGCCGAGCACGAACGGGCCCGAATCACCCTTGCTCACCTTGGGCAACCGGTAGAAGGGCCGCTCGATGAGATGACCGAGCGGCGGGAAGATCAGGCCGACGCCCACGAGGGTGAGGACGACGAGCCCGGTCCAGCGCAGGAAGCTGTCGGGCAGGCCGAGCGCGCTGAGGATCGATGACCCCGCGAGCGCGATCACGCTGAAGGCGACCACGACACCGGCGATGATCTTCAGCGAGCGGCGCTTCGGCCGCTGCTCCGTCGGCTCTCCGTCGCGGGAGCCTGCGGTCACGAAGATGATCGGCAGCATCGGCAGGACGCACGGGGACACACCCGTGATCAGCCCGCCGACGAGTCCGATGAATGCGAGGGTCACCATGCCCGTGGTTCGTTGTGCTCGCCGTTGCGGATGCATCCAATCCGTTGTCGCCGCGGCGGCGAACTCCTGCACGTCCGTGTCATCGATGGGAAGCAGGAATCTCAATGAATCACCGCCGCAACCTCGCCGTGGCCGTCACGGCGACGACCGCTCTGTTCAGCCTGGCCGCGTGTGGCTCCGGCTCCTCCGACGACGCCTCCGGCAACTCGTCGGCATCCTCGGCAGGCTCCGGCAAGGCGATGGGCAGCGACGCGTCCGCCGACCTGGTCGGCCCCGGGTGTGCCGCGTACGCCAAGAAGGTGCCGAACGGCGCCGGATCCGTGGCCGGAATGGCCCGCGCCAACGTCGCCGAGGCCGCCTCGGCCAACCCGCTGCTCAAGACGCTGGTCGCCGCCGTGTCGGGCAAGGTGAACCCGAAGGTCAACCTGGTGAGCGCCCTCGACAGTGCGCAGTACACCGTCTTCGCGCCCGTGGACGCCGCCTTCGCCAAGATCCCGAAGGCCACGCTGGCCTCGCTCGCCAAGCCTGCCGGGGCGAAGACGCTCTCGACGATCCTGGAATACCACGTCGTCAAGGGCCAGATCGCCCCGTCGGACATCGACGGCACCCACAAGACCCTGATCGGCCAGAACGTCAAGGTCGCCGGCTCCGGGGACGACATCACGGTCAACGGCGCCCACGTGATCTGCGGAGGCGTGCACACCGCCAACGCCACCGTCTACATGATCGACTCGGTGCTGATGCCGAAGATGTGACCCGCTGACGCGCGCTCAGGCCCCGTCGGTCCCGGAAGGGGACCGGCGGGGCCTTCTCGGCATGTTCGGGACGAACATGGCTGTGCGCGCTGCGTACTCCCGATATCCGGGTCGTTGCATCATCGTCTGCTCGAGCAGCCGGGCGCCGGTGGCGAAGACCAGGAAGTACGTCATCGCGACCGGTCCGATCACCGTCAGCAGTCCGGGCCACGGCCATGCACCGACGAGCCAGATGCCCCACCACACGCAGGCGTCGCCGAAGTAGTTCGGATGCCGGGTGTAGCGCCACAGGCCCCGGTCCAGCACCGGGCCACGGTCGCGATCGCGCTTGTACGCTGCGAGCTGCGCGTCGCCGACGGCCTCGAAGGCAATTCCGACCGCCCACAGCACCACCCCGAGCCAGCCGACGACGGTGAGCTGCTCGTCGGCGACCGCATTGACCTGCACGGGCAGTGAGATCAGCCAGACGGCCACGCCCTGCGGCAGATACACCTTGCGCAGCGCCGACCCTCCCTGGAGCAGTTTCGTGTAACGAGGGTCCTCATCGGCCGCGTGGTTGCGGCGGTGCATGTGCCATGCGAGCCGTACGCCCCACAGGGACACCAGCACCGCGAGCAGGACCCGGCGAAGGAGATCCCCGTCGCCGGCCAGCGCCGCGGCGATCGCTTCGGCCGCCAGCGCGAGCCCCCACGTGGTGTCCACGACCGAGACGCGGCCGGCCCGTCGGGCGGCGATTGCGGTGGCGAGCATCGCCACGATCGCCACGAGGGCGGTGGTCGCCGCCACCAGGAGGAGGCGGGTCATCGCGTCAGGTGGTTCGGTCTCGCTCGGGCCGCCGGCTCAGGATCTGGTCGACCCCCATGCGGCCGTCGCGGAAGGCCATCATCCCGCCGACCAGATAGAGCCTCCACACGCGCAGCATCTCCTCGCCGACCATCGCACGCAACCGGTCCTGGTTGTCCTCGAAGCGGTTGATCCACAGCGCCACGGTTCGCACATAGTCGGTGCGCAGCGACTGCACGCCGACCACCTCGAGCCCGCCCGCCTCGATCAGGTCGACCGTCTCACCGAGCGGGCGCATGTGCATGTCGGGGGCGATGAACGACTCGATGAACGGGCCACCGCCGGGCCGGCTCGTGCGCGACATCTGCTGGATCAGCACCGGTGCGCCGGGGCGTACGTTGCTGCGCAGCATCTCGACATAGGTGGGGTAGTTCGCCTGGCCGACGTGCTCGCCCATCTCGACGGAGGCTGCGGCATCGAAGTCGCCGTCACGCACCTCTCGATAGTCCTGGAGCCGGACGTCGACGAGATCGCCGAGGCCGCGCTCGGTGATCCGCGCGTCGACGAAGCGCTTCTGCTCCGCGGAGATGGTCACCCCGGTGACGTGCACTCCGTGCTCGGCTGCCGCATGCAGGCTGAGCGACCCCCAGCCACAGCCGACGTCGAGCAGCCGCATCCCCGGGCGCAGGCCGAGCGTGCCGCAGATCAGCTCCAGCTTGGCGCGCTGGGCCTGTTCGAGGCTCATCGGCGGCTCGGGGAAATATGCCGAGGAGTAGGCCATCTGCTCATCGAGGATGAGTTCGTAGAACGCGCTCGGCACGTCGTAGTGATGGCTGATCGCGCGGCGGTCACGCGCAGGCGTGTGCAGCCCGCCACGGATGTGTGCCTGGGTCCGCGGTGCCGGCAACGGTCGTCCCAGCCCGCCCACCCTCGCCGCGGCCGCGAGCAGGCGCAGGAAGGTGGCGGGCGTACGGCGAACCGCGTGCAGGTCGCGCCGGCCGACCACCTCCCACACGTACGTCAGGGCCTCACTGAGGTCGCCGTCCACGTCGATCTCGCCGGTGACGTACGCCTGGGCGGCACCCAGTTCACCGGGATGCCACAGCAGTCGGCGCAGTGCGTCGGGACTCTGGAGCCGCACGGTCGGTGCATCGGCGGGGCCCGCTTCCGATCCGTCCCAGGCGATCAACCGGACCGGGAGTTCGCCGCCGACGAAGGGCCGGATGCTCTCGGAGAGCTTCGTGGCGACGCCGGTGCGTTCCCGTATCGATGTCGAGGTCATCGGCTCCTCCTTGCGAGCTGGAGTTGTTGCACGTCGAGATAGCCGGAGGCGAAGCCGGCCGTGGAGTAGCAGAGGTAGAAGTGCCACATCCGCTCGAAGACGTGATCGAAGCCGAGGCCGGCCAGCTCGTCGTGCGCGGCTGCGAACCGGGCGTCCCATTCGCGCAGGGTGCGTGCGTAGTGCGGGCCCATGCTGAGCCGTTGCTGGATCTCGAGCCCGGTGTGTTCGCGTACGACGGAGGTGATCGCCTCCGTGCTCGGCAGGAAGCCGCCGGGGAAGATGTACTTGTTGATCCAGGTGTAGGTGTGCCGGGTGGCGAGCATGCGGTCGTGCGGCATCGTGATCGCCTGCAGTGCGATCTTCCCGTCCGGCGCCAGCAGGGCATCGAGGGCGGTGAAGTAGGTCGGCCAGTATTCGTGGCCGACCGCCTCGATCATCTCCACGCTCACGATCGCGTCGTATCCGTGCGGCTCGGGGGCGATGTCGCGGTAGTCGCACAACTCGATGCGGACCCGGTCGGAGAAGCCCGCGTTCGCGACGCGTCGCTGTGCGAGCGCCCGTTGCTCCGATGACAGCGTGACCGAGTGCACCACGGCTCCGCGGCCGGCTGCGCGGACGGCCAACTCGCCCCAGCCGGTCCCGATCTCGAGCACCCGGGTGCCCTCGCCGACGCCGGCCACGTCGAGCAGCCGGTCGATCTTGCGCTGCTGGGCGACGACCAGCGGCTCGGGCCGCGCGAGGTCGGCGAAGAGCGCACTGGAGTAGCTCATCGACTCGTCCAGGAAGGTCGCGAACATGTCGTTGGACAGGTCGTAGTGCCGGGCGATGTTGCCCCGTGTCTGGCGCACCGTGTTGGCCTCGCCGTGCGGCGGCCGGGCGACGTAGAACCGCCGGAGCCGTTGCAGCCACTGCGGCACCAGGCTTGGCAACTCCCGGCACAGCTCGGTCAGGAACGCTCCCAGCTCGTCGGAGTCGAAGTCGCCGGCCATGTACGCCTCGCCGAATCCGATCAGCCCGTCGTCGGCCAGGCGCGCGAAGAAGTCGTCGGGCCGGTGCAGCACCATCACCGGTCCACCGCGTCCGAGTCGGCACCCGTCGGGGAGTTCGACCGTGACCGGCAGCCGCCCGATGGCGTGGCGGAAGATCAGCTGCGCGAGTTGTGCTCTCATCGTTGCGCCTGTCTTGGCTGCACCTTCAGCCCGCGCAGCCACAGCCGGATCCCCTGTTTCCGGATGCGCCACGCGACCAGGTGGGTCGACAGTGACGGGCGCAGCCGGGCCCCCGGCACGGCGACGCCGTTGAGGGTGGCCACGAACGCCGGTCGCCCGGGGTGGTGCAGCGTCACCGCGACATGGACCCGCTCGCCCGGCTCGGGCACGGCCACGGCGTAGTGCCCGTCGGTGTCGTTGAAGGGGGAGACGTAGAGCTCCTTGCCGACCTCGGCATGGCCTGCGGGGTCGGGGTGGACGAGATAGGCATGCCGCCCGCCGTACGTGTTGTGCACCTCGATCACGACCGCGAGTCGCCGCCCGTCCGCGTCGTCGCACCAGAAGACGCTGATCGGGTTGAAGACATGCCCGAGGCTGCGCGGATGCGCCAGCATCCTGATCCGCGCCGGGCGTACGACGCCGTGCTCGGCCAGGAACGCGTCGAGGTTCGCCCTCAGGGTCAGTGCCGGGTCGCCGAGATGGTCGCGCGCCTCGAAACCGCGCGCCGGCAGGTGGTCGAGGTCGACCAGCCAACTGCTCGAGCGGTAGCTGAAGGCGTGCCGGACCGGTCCGGTGCGGGCGTGCTTGATCGTGGTGCGATAGCGCAGCGGCGTACGTGGTGTCGGGTCGACCGGTGTGCATGCGCCGAGCCGATGCGCGGCGGCCATCCCGGAGCGGGCGCCGTCCTCGTGGAAGCCCCAGCCGTGGTAGGCCCCCGCGAAGGCGATCCGGTCGGTGCCGATCTCGCCCAGACGCTGTTGAGCCGCGACCGAGGTGGGGTCGTAGATCGGGTGGGAGTACTCCCGCGTCGTGATCACGGCCCTGGGGTCGATCAGGTCGCTGCCGTTGAGGGTGACCAGGTAGCGGGTGGGATCACCCGTGTGATCGTCGTGGCCGGGCAGACGCATCAGCCGGGTGAGGTCGTAGGTGATCGACGCCCGGCCGTCGGAGCGCTGCTGGTAGTTCCAACTCGCCCGCGCCGCCCGCGACCGCGGTAGCAGCGAGACATCGGTGTGCAGTTGGGCGAGGTTGGAGCTGTAGCGGAACGAGCCGAGCACCTCGCGCTGGGCAGCCGTGGGAGTGGCCAGCATCGCCAGCGCTTGGTCGGGATGGGCGGCGACGACGACTCCGTCGAAGGTCCGCTCGGCACCGCCGCCGTCGGTGATCCGGACGCCGCCCGCGGTCTCAGCGATCTCGACGACCTTGGTGTCGAGGAACACCTCGTCTAGCCGGGCCGCGATCCGGCGGACGTATTCGCGCGAGCCGCCGGTGACGGTGCGCCAGGCGGGGGAGCCGAAGACGGCGAGCATCCCGTGGTGGTCGAGGAAGGTGAACAGGTAGCGCGCGGGATAGTCCCGCGCCACATCGGGATCGCACGACCAGACGCAGGCCACGAGCGGGACCACGAAGTGGCGGCGGAAGTACGCCGAGAAGTCGGCGTCGTCGAGGAATTCGCCGAGCGTCTGCTCGCTCTTGGTTGGCTCCGCGAGCAAGGCCCGGGCGCGGCGGTGGAAGCGCCTGATCTCGATGAGCATCCGCCAGTGCCGCGGATCGGTGCGGCTGCGCCGGCTCGCGAAGAGCCCCCGGGCACCGAGCGCCCCGGCGTACTCCACTCCCGTCGTCTCGTCGCGCACCGACATGCTCATGTCGGATGCCTGCGTCCGCACGCCCAACTCGGCGAAGAGGCCGGTCAGGATCGGGTAGGTGCGGTCGTTGTGCACGATGAAGCCGGTGTCGATGGCGACCTCACCGCGCGCAGTGGTCACGGTGTGGGTGTCCGCGTGACCACCGAGACGGTCGTCGGCCTCATAGAGGGTGACGCGGGTGGTGCGGGCGAGCTCGTGGGCCGCGACGAGTCCCGATACGCCCGAGCCGACCACCGCGATCTCGCGGCGCGTCATCAGGCACTCCCGAAGCCGACCAGTGCGATCGGTGCCGACGTCGGCTGGGTGCTGCCACCGGCGGGCTCGACCGTGATCCCGGCGCCCTTCGCGCCGCTGCTGTCACCCTTCAGAACGAGGGTGCGGCTGCCTCCTCCTTCGACGAGACCGGCCGGGTGCATGTTGCCGCGGGCATCCTGCAGCCACAGCTCGTACGTACGCCCACTCGGCGGAGCCGAGATGTCACGGGTGACGAGCACGGCGCGACCCACGTCGCGGGAGTTGACCATGGTGACGGTGCCACCGGTGGGCAGATCGACCTGCTTGCGGACGGCGTCGTGCGCGCTCAGGACACGCTGGGCCACGGGCTTCTGGTGGCCGCCGGACCAGGGCCTCCACATGGCGAGGCAGGCGCCGACGATGAGGACCACCGCC
>DASVMH010000099.1:0-3946 GCA_036384455.1 Marmoricola sp.
CGACGACGTACTCGCCGAGCGCGCGTCCGACGCCGTGTCCACGGGCAGCGGCGCCGACCATGAACGACGCGGTGCCGACGTGGGCGCCCTGTGCCGGCCGGTTCGAGCCACAGTGCGCGGTGGCGACGACGACGCCGTCGACCTCCGCGACGACGGTGTGCGCGTCGGAGAGCCAGAACCGTCGGAGCTCGGGGGTCGTCATGGCCGCGTCCGCGCAATACGTCTCGCCCGCCTCGAGCACCTCGCGAATGATCGGCTCCATGGCCGCCCAGTCCGGTTCGCGGTACGCGCGGATCAGCACGCCACTTCCGGGAACGGGTGCGGCGTCGGGACGCCCCGAGTACGCCAGCGCACCACCCGTCCAACTTTCGTCGCCGGTGACCTCGCGGACGACGTCGAGACCGAGATCGCCCAGCCGGGCCAGCAGGTCGGGTTCATCGGGCCCCTCACCCCGATCGACCTCGGCGAGCACCAGCCCTCCGAGATCCCCTTCGAAGACGTCGACCGCCACCGCTGGATCGCCGACGAGGTGGCGGCGCTTGCGCAACGGCGCGCCGGGCCGGGACAGCTCCGCCCACTCGTCATCGTCGAGATACATCGTGGTGTGCCACAGCGAGTCGGGGCCACCCGCTCGCACCTTCTGGCCGAGTTTGCGCACGACGGTGCCGTCGGGGTCGGTGACCCGGCGCAGACGCATCCGCGTCCCCGGGAGGTAGGTGTCCTCGATCAGCGTGCCCGGCGGAAGCCCTTCGGGTGCACGGGCGAGCAGGAACTTCCGCTCGGACTCGCGGACGGCGTACTTGGAAGGATCACTCACTGGCCCGAGTAGTTCGGTGCCTCGACGGTCATCTGGACGTCGTGCGGGTGCGACTCGGCGAGGGAGGCGGACGTGATCCGGATGAAGCGACCCTTCTCCTTCAGCTCCGGGATGGTCCGCGCACCGACGTAGAACATCGACTGGTTGAGACCGCCGAGCAGTTGGTGCGCGACGGCGGCGAGCGGCCCGCGGTAGGCGACCTGTCCCTCGATGCCCTCGGGGATGATCTTGTCGTCGCTGGTGACCTCGGCCTGGAAGTAGCGGTCCTTGGAGTAGGACTTCTTGCCGCGGCTGCTCATCGCGCCGAGGGAGCCCATCCCGCGATAGGACTTGTACTGCTTGCCGTTGACGAAGACGAGCTCTCCCGGGCTCTCCTCGCAACCGGCGAGCAACGAGCCGAGCATCACCGCGTCGGCCCCCGCCACGAGTGCCTTGGCGATCTCGCCGGAGTACTTCAGACCGCCGTCGGCGATGACAGGTACGCCCGCCGAGCGGGCGGCGCGGGCGGCCTCGTACACCGCGGTGATCTGCGGTACGCCGACGCCGGTGACCACACGGGTGGTGCAGATCGAGCCGGGCCCGACCCCGACCTTGATCGCGTCGGAGCCCGCGTCGATGAACGCCTGGGCACCGGCAGCGGTGGCGACGTTGCCACCGATCACCTGGACGTGCCGCGTGGCGGGGTCGCTCTTGAGGCGCTTGACCATCTCCATGAGCATCTGCACGTGGCCGTGAGCGGTGTCGGCGACGAGCACGTCGACGCCGGCGTCGATCAACGTCGTCGCACGCTCCCAGGCATCGCCGAAGTAGCCGATGGCGGCACCCACCATCAGCCGGCCGTCGCCATCCTTCGATGCGTTCGGGAACTGCTCGGACTTCACGAAGTCCTTCACCGTGATGAGGCCGGCGAGGTGGCCGCGCTCGTCGACGATCGGGAGCCGCTCGCGCTTGTGCTGGCGCAGCAGCGTGGTCGCGTCCTCGCGGCTGATCCCGACCGGGGCGGTGATCAACGGCATCGGCGTCATCACCTCGTCGACCTTCGTGGTGGCCCACTCCGCGACCGGGGTGAAGCGCAGGTCTCGGTTGGTGATGATGCCCAGCAACCGGTCGTCGGTGTCGACCACGGGAAAGCCGGAGATGCGGTATTCGCCGGCGAGCTGGTCGAGTTGCTCGAGGGTGGCGTCGGGACCGATCGTGACCGGGTTGGAGATCATCCCGGTCTGGGTGCGCTTCACCAGATCGACCTGGTAGGCCTGGTCCTCGATCGAGAGGTTGCGGTGCAACACCCCGATGCCGCCCTGGCGGGCCATCGCGATCGCCATCCGCGACTCGGTCACGGTGTCCATCGCGGCACTCACGAGCGGCGCCTTGAGAGTGATCTCCCGCGTCAACCGGGTCGTCGTGTCGATGTCGCTGGGCGCCAGGTCCGACTCTCCCGGCAGCAGCAGGACGTCGTCGTACGTGAGGCCGAGCGGCGCGAAGATCTCGGGGACCTCCTGGCCGGGCTCGGGTCCGAACAGATCACGGGAGGTCTCGCCGGAGGTCATGCTCCAGTCTAATCAGGTCCGGGAGCGACCTCGCCGTCCGGGACCGCCGACGGCTCAGCGTCTGTCGCCGAGGTCGAGCAAGCCGTCGCGAGTCGCCTCGCGCCCCAGGTCCACCTTGGTGCGCACCGGTCGTCCGGCGGCGGCGTACTTCGCCTTCACCCGCGACAGATACTTCTTCGCGGTGTCGGGTCGCACGCCCAATTCGCTGGCGACGCCGTCGAGCGTGAGCCCCGACGCGTACAGGACCAGCGCGCGCTCCTCCTGATCGCTGAGCCGCGGCCGATCGGCCTCCGTGGCGATCACGCTCGCAAGCTCCGGCGTGACCCAGTGCTCGTGTCGTAACACCGCCCAGATGGCGACGACGATGTCCTCCTCGCGGTCACGTTTGCTGACCACCCCGCCCACACCGGCGCGGATCACCTCTCTCACCAGCCGGGGCGACGTGAGTGCGGAGAGCACCAGGACCCGCACACCGCTCTCGATGAGCCGGCGCACCCGCTCGGGGTCGACGTTCGGGCCACGATCGACGATCAGGTCGAGTACGACCAGATGCGGACGCTCGCGGACATCGGCCGCACCGAGCCAACGCAGGAATTCCGGGAAGGTCTCGCTGCTGTGCACCACCCGGAGTCCGTCCTGGGCGTCGACGAGCTCTTCGGTCCGCTTGCGCTGGAGCAGGTGGTCCTCGACGACGGCGACCCGCCAGAAGCTCGACCGAGGCTCCTGGTCCCAGCTTCCGCGCATAGCCGTCCTTAGCGATCGGTCCGACATCGAGATCGTCGACCGGGACCATATGGACCCATTTGCTGCGCTTGTCCGGAATTACCGCCGTATGTGGCGATTTGGCCCCAGTTCCGGGGTCGGGGTCCGATGACCCGGTGAGGGCTACTTCGTCGGGACGCCGATCCAGACGGTGCGTCGCAACCAGTTGCCCGGACCGAGCCTCGTGCCCGAGCACACGATGATCGCCAGCCGCGGGTGGCCGCCCGCTCGCACGATCTTCGACATCGGGATGCGTGCACGGGGGTAGGAGTGGCGCTTCACGATGCGGTAGCAGATCGCTCGTCTACCGTGCGAGACCCGGATGAGGTTGCCCTTGTGCAGCCGGCCCAACAACGCGTTGCCCAGAGCGGATCCGTCCGGCCAGGTGTGCGCGTCCATGACCACCGTGCCGTGCCGCGCACCGGGCTGGACGGCGTGATCCCACCCCACGAGGTGCTTGCCCCGCGTCGTGACCGGAGGGGTGCCGATGGCACCGCGCACACGGCGCACCCGGATCACCTTGTACGTGTGGTGCAAGACGCCGATCCGAGCATGCGTCGGCCCGAAGCTCCGCTTCGCGGGGCTCTTGGGGCAGCGCGCCGCGGAGTGGGAGTGTGCTGCGGGTCCGCCGCCCGCAGCGGCTGGGCCGGGCACCCCGACGAGGACGGCGCCGAGGGCGAGAGCGACCGCGACGTGTATCACCCGGGGAACGGGCATTGAGGACCGAACGATGGCCGGCATCCTTCCAGGCGCGGATCGGGACCTGCTCACGCTAGGAGCGTCGACCCGTTCATCGACCCCGGGGAGGCGCTCCGGGCAT
>DASVMH010000100.1:0-4167 GCA_036384455.1 Marmoricola sp.
CGCTCAAACCAGACGGACGATGGTGGCGAACGCGGCGACGATGCGCTTGCGGTCACCCTACCGTTGGGCGGTACGGCGATAGGGTCGCCGAGAGTCATGCGAATCGCAGTTGCGGGTGCAGGGGCGGGCGGACGATCGATCGCCCAGAACCTCCTCGGGCTCGGCCACTCGGTGCTGCTCATCGAGTCGCGCAGGTCGGCTTACCGGCCGGAACGAGTGCCTGACGCCGACTGGATGTGGGCGGACGCGTGCGAGCTGACAAGGCTCGAGGCCGCCGGCATTGAGGGCTGTGACGTGGTGATCGCGACGACCGGGGACGACAAGGTCAACCTGGTCTTCTCGCTGCTGTGCAAGATGGAGTTCGGCGTGCCGCGCGTGATCGCTCGCGTCAACGACGCGAGCCACCACTGGCTCTTCAACGAGGCGTGGGGCGTCGACGTGGCGGTCTCGACACCCATCACCGCGGTCGCCGTGGTCGAGAGCGTGCGGTTGATCGACGAGCGGACCTCCAGCGTGCCGCCCGTCCGCTCGGACGGTTGACCTCAGGCGTGGCGTTCGAAGTCGATGGCGGCATACGCCCGCAGCTTGGTCAGCTGGTGATCGCTCTGAATCGAGCGGATCGTCCCGCTCTTCGAACGCATCACGAGTGAGTGAGTGGTCGCGCCGCCGGCGCGATACCGCACTCCCTCCAGGAGCTCGCCGTCGGTGACGCCGGTGGCGACGAAGAAGACGTTGTCGCCCTTCACCAGGTCGTCGGTGCTCAGCACCCGGTCGAGATCAAGGCCGGCGTCGAGGGCGTGCCTGCGCTCCTCCTCGTCACGCGGCCACAGCTTGCCCAGGATCACTCCGCCGAGGCACTTCACGGCACAGGCAGTGATGATGCCTTCGGGGGTTCCGCCGATGCCGAGCAGCAGGTCCGCGCCTGACCCCTCGCGTACGGCGAGGATCGCTCCGGCGACGTCTCCGTCGGTGATGAACTTGATGCGCGCGCCGGCGTCGCGGACCTGTCGCACCAGGTCCTCGTGCCGGGGGCGGTCGAGGATGATCACCGTCACGTCTTCCGCCGAGCCGCCCTTGGCCTTGGCCACTGCGTTGATGTTGTGCTCGACGGGTGCCTCGATGTCGACGAGGCCGGCGGCGGCCGGACCGGTGACGAGCTTCTCCATGTAGAAGACGGCGGATGGGTCATACATTGCGCCACGATCCGCGACGGCCATCACCGCAATGGCGTTGGTCATGCCCTTCGCGCAGAGGGTCGTGCCGTCAATCGGGTCTACGGCGACGTCGCATTCCGGTCCGCTTCCGTCACCGACCTCTTCGCCGTTGAACAGCATCGGCGCCTCGTCCTTCTCGCCTTCGCCGATGACAACGACACCGTTCATCGAGACCGTCGAGACCAACTGGCGCATGGCGTTGACCGCGGCCTGGTCTGCGCCGTTCTTGTCACCACGGCCGACCCAGCGACCGGCGGCCATCGCGGCCGCCTCGGTCACCCGCACCAGTTCGAGGGCGAGGTTGCGGTCCGGCTGCTCTCCCGCCACTCGAAGAGCCACGGGTGGGTTCGACTCGTTGCTCATCCTTTGATCCTGCCATCTCTGCACACCTCAGTGGCATACCCGTTCTGAGGCCTGGCAAAGTGATCGCGTGCGGACGAATGAGCGGGGGTCGGGAAGGGCCGGTGCGACGCGGGCCGCGTTGCTCGCCGCGGCTCGGGAGACGTTCGCCGCAGGCGGCTTCGCAGACGCGAACATCACCGATGTCGTCGCCCGTGCCGGCGCGAGCGTCGGGAGCCTCTACCACCACTTCGGCGGCAAGGCCGACCTCTATCTCGCCTTGTTCGAGGACTATCAGCAGCGACAGGAGCAACGCACCGCTGAAGCGGTTCGTAAGGCTCGCGGCAAAGGTGTGACAGACGCCCTGGAACTCTGGCTCGTCGGCGCTATGGCCTATCTGCAGGGGTGCTGGGAGGAGCGCGACCTGGCGCGGGTGTTCCTTGACGGGGGCGGCCCGCCGGGCTTCGAGTTGATCGCGCGACGCCGCTACCGCGAGTGGGTGCGGGTCAACGGCGCCCTGCTGAACACCGACGACGAGCCGCTCGGCGAGACGCTGGTAGTGGTCTTGACGAGCGTGGTGGCCGAGGCGGGTCGCGAGGTCGCAATCCAAGAGTCGGAGGAGATGGCGACTCGTCTGGCGGGCGAGTTCGTCGAGCTGCTCGGTCGGATCGGGCGCAGCGCGCCCGCTCCCTCACCAGCGGCCGCGGTGGACGATCCGATCAGCCGGTAGCCGGCGCGCGGTCAGGTCGCGTCGAGGGGCATCGTCTGCCTCGTGGCCAAAGCAGACGACTCCGACCACGTCGTGGTCCTCCGGGACGCCGAACTCGGCGCGGAACGCCGGAATCACCTCGGGTGCCATCCCGATGAACAGTGCACCGAGACCCTCGTCGACCGCCTTGAGCAGCATCAGCAGCGCGACCATTCCAGTGTCGACGTGCCAGTACGGCACCGGCCAGCGCGACTCGTCCCGGTCGGTCCAGCCCTTGTCCTCACGCGCATAACGGTCGAGGTAGGCCCGCTTGCACGACAGCGTGACCGCGAGCGCCGGCGCCCGCATCACGCCGGCCCGTGTGTCAGGTGGCCAGCTCGCCGTCTCCTGCGGGGTTGCGGTCACCGACCAGAACCGCGCGCGGTCCTCGGGCTCGGTCAGCAGCAGGACGGCGTACCCCTGGGAGAAGCCGGCAGATGGCGCGCGTAGCCCGGCCGCCACGACCCGCTCGACCACGGCAGGGTCGAGAGCGCGGTCGTCGTACTGGCGGACCATCCGGCGGCGGCGCAGCACCTCATCGAGCTCCACGCTGACAACCTAGGCGGCGTCAGGTCGCGGCGTGACGCCGCTCGTGCTGGAGCAGCCATTGCTTGGTGCTCAGCCCGTAGTAGTAGCCGCCGAGCGCGGCCCCCGCGCGAAGGATTCGGTGGCACGGGACGATCGGAGCGATCAAGTTGCGTGCGCACGCGCTGCCCGCTGCCCGCACCGCGGCCGGACGCCCGGCGCGCTCGGCAAGCTCGGCGTAGCTGATCGTCTCGCCCGCTGGAACGTCGCGCATCGCCTTCCACGCGGCCTGGAAGAAATCTCCACCGGGCTGGCTCACCGGAAGGTCGTCAAGTGCGGTGACGTCACCGGCGAAGTACGACCCAATCGCGCGCGACAGCTCACCGAGGTCCCGCCGAGAGCGGATCTCCTCCTGGCCGAGTCGGGTGGACATCTCCTCGACCGTCGCGAAGCCGGCAGCGACGGCGACCCCGTCGCGCGCGATCAGGGACAGGACGCCGGCTTCGGTCGTCATGGTCGTGGCGTCGAGCGTCATGGTCGGGCTTCCTTCTCGATGTGGGCGGACCAGATGTGCATCGCTGCGTAAGAGCGCCAAGGGCGCCATCGCTCAGCGTGGGCTGGGTCGACGCGTCGTCGCAGGACCAGGTCGCTGCCGGGAAACGCGTCAGGGTCCCCGAGCGCGCGCATCGCGACGTACTCCGCGGTCCAGGGGCCGACGCCGGGCAGGGCGAGCAGCTGCGCCCGAGTCGCGTCGCGGTCGGCGCTTGGGTCCAGCACCAGCTCGCCCGACGCATGCGCCGCAGCGGCCGCCCGTACCGAGGTCTGTCGTGACGTCGTCAGGCCGACGCCGTCAAGCGCCGCCTCGGCGAGGGCGTCTGATGTCGGAAACCGAGTGGTCAGTGATCCGGAAGGCGCGTCCAGGGGCTTGCCGTACGCCGCGGCGAGTCGGGCGGCGAAGGTGTTGGCGGCACGCAACGACACCTGCTGGGCGAGGATCGTGCGGACCAGCAGCTCGAACCCATCGGTCGATCCGGGCACCCGAAGGCCCGGCCGGCGGCGCACCATCGCAGCGAGCAGCTTGTCCCGGCCCAGAATCTCGTCGACCGCGCCAGGGTCGGCGTCGGCATCCACCAGCCGTCGGCACCGCGTCACCGCGTCGGGAATGGCCCGGACGTCCTCGACCGCCGTCGTCAGCGTGACCCCGCCGGCTTCGATGCGCAGCCCGGCGATCGCGCCCGACGGCAGCACGCGTCGGTAGCCGATGGCGTCGACCTCCTCCACGCCCTCGGCAACGTGATGGCCGAGCCACCTGACGAGCGGGTCGGCGGCGTACGGGAGTCG
>DASVMH010000101.1:0-3441 GCA_036384455.1 Marmoricola sp.
TGCACGGGCGCGGCGGATCCCACGCGACATCGTTCACCGAGCTCCGTCTCGGCGATGTCGTCGACGACGTCGCCCAGGCAGGTGGACGGCCCTTCGCCATCGCGTCGGTGGACGGGGGTGACCACGGCTACTGGCATCGTCGTGCGGACGGCACCGACGCCGGCGCGATGGTCGTTGAGGACTTCGTACCGATGCTTCGCGTGCGTGGCCTGCGGACGACACGTCTCGGGCTGTACGGCTGGTCGATGGGTGGGTACGGCGCGCTGCTGCTGACGGGGAAGCACCTCCTGCGTCCGCAGGCGGTCGCGGTCTCGAGCCCGGCGCTGTTCGCCTCGGCCGGGGTGAGCGCAGCAGGCGCGTTCGACGACGCCGCGGACTTCGACCGGAATGACGTGGCCGCGCATCCGGAATGGTTCCGGGGAGTGCCGCTGCGGATCGACATCGGCCGGTCCGACCCGTTCTACTCCGTCACCCGTGAGTTCGTCGCCGAGCTGCGTCCGCACCCGGCCGGCGGTTTCGAGAGCGGTGGCCACGATGCCGACTTCTGGCGCCGGATGGCTCCGGCGCAGATGCGCTTCCTCGCGCGGCGGCTGGGGGGCTGAACCTGCGGGTCCGATGGGCGGCGCGGTCGCCGCGTCGGGTCTGTGGGCGTTTCGAATCGCGCGCGACTGACGGGTCGTCGTGGGTTGCGGTCCTTGGCGCCGACGGCGGAGGTGGACAGGTGGCTCGGGCCGGCGGTCGGCTGTCCGGCTTGTGGTGGGTTGTCCTGTCCACCGGGCGGCACCACCCAGAGTTGCGTAGATTCCATCCACCTGGTGAACGGGATCTACGCAACTCTGGGCTTGTGGGGGTGTTGGCGCGTTAACGCGAAACAGACGAGCGCCGGCGCAGCGGTGCCCCTCAATCCACCGCAAACCCGACAACCGGCCGCCCCCACCCGTTCACCGCCTTCGTCGGCGCCAAGGACCGCAACCCACGACGACCCGTCAGCCGCGAAAGACGGCCAGGCCGCGCGACGCCGTGCGCCACCCACGCCACCGGTGGGTTGGGTCACCCCGGTGCTAGCGTCGCGCGGTGGCCAAGATCATCTGCGCGATCCACGGCGAGGCTCCGCCCGAGCAATTGACGCAACCGGAGCTGCGGCGCGCGCTCGCGGCGGCGGGGGCGAGCACGCTTCAGGTCAACCTGGACGATGCCGACGTCGCTGCGGCGATGCGGTTCGGGCCGGGGGAGCGGATCGTTGCGGTGGTGTCGGTGTGGACCGACGGGGATCCCGGAGCGGTCGCCGACGTGGTGGCGGGTGCCGTGGGCGGGGCGGCGGTCGACGCGTACCTCGTCACCGAGCGCGTCCGCCTCGATCCCGCGTCGGTCCCGGACGGCGCCCGATCGGACGTGCTCGCACAGGTGGCTCTGCTCCGTAGGCCCGCTGAGATGAGCAGGGAGGACTACCTCGCGTACTGGATGCTCGAGCACACCGCGATCGCGATCCGCACACAGGCGACCTCGGCGTACGTTCAAAACATCGTCGACAAGGTGATCACGCCCGGATCGCCGGACATCGCGGGGATCGTCGAGGAGCACTTCTCGATGGCTGCGATGGCCGACCAGCACGCGTTCTACGGCAGCGGTGGCGATCAGGCCGAGTTGGATCGGCGCTTCGCCGAACTGATGGCCAGCGTCGCTCGGTTCGGCGCCGACCGGGACCTCGACCTGGTGCCGACGAGTCGTTACTCCTGGAGTCTGTGACCCTCAGACGACGGGCTGCAGCAACCCGGTGTCGACGTCGTAGACGAAGCCACCGACCTTGACGTTCTCCGGGATCAACGGGTGCGCCTTGACCTTGTGGACGTCGTCGCGCAGCGCGCCCTCCTGGTCGGTGACCATGCTGAAGGTCTGCCACGAGGCGTCCTGGCCGGCCGAGGCGCCGACCTTCGCGCGGACCTCCTCCAAGGTGGAGGACGACATGGCACAGCGGGTGTGCGGCACCACCATGATCCGGTCGACGTTGAGCAGGTGTACGCCGAGGACGAGCGCCTCGAGGGCGGCCTCGGTGACGCGGCCGCCGGGATTGCGGAAGATCTTCGCGTCGCCCGGCTTGAGACCGAGCATGCCGAGGGGGTCGATGCGCGAGTCCATGCAGGTCACCAGCGCGATGCCGGCGTGGGCGATGCCGTCGAAGCCGCGGAGATCGAACGTCTCGGCGAAGGCACGGTTCGCGGCGAGGATGTCGTCGAAGGAATGGTTCGTGGTCTCGGGGTTCGCGTCATCGGTCACCCTTTGAAGTTAGCGTGCCGGGGTGAACTCCTCGACGGCGGCCCTCCAGCGGCGGACCGGCGTCGGCTCCTTGCCGCAGGAGTCGGCGGACAGGCCGTCCTCGTAGGAGGCGACACGGACCTGCCATCGGCGCCCGTCCCGGTGCGCCACGGACCATAGGTCATCGCCCTCCTGGGCGACCGCCACGGCGTCCATGGCAGTGATCGCCTCCTGCTCGCGGACCGCACCTTCGGCGACCTGACCGGCCGAGGGCCACGTCGTTCGACCCCGGAGCCCGTCGAGCACGACCTCGCCGCGTACGGCCGCGTCGAGCACCTTGGCCGCGTCGAGGATCCGGCCGTGGAGATAGCCGCTCGGGAGCAGCACTGTGGTCGGGGCGAAGCGGTGGCCGGAGGTGTGCGTGACCTCCCAGACCTGATCGGGCCATTCGGCGGCGGCTGCGACGGCGACGGGGCGCCCGAGACGCGCGCAACAGGTGTCGCGGGTGCCGTTCGTGCAGACGAGCAGCAGTGCTGCCGATGAGGTGGTGAGGGTGGGGAGCGAGGCACGCACAGCATCGCGGTCACCCCGCGCGGCGGCGGCCCAGTCGAGGTCGAGGAGCACGGCCGGGTCCGAGACGGTGGCGGTGAGCAGCCAGGGAGCGTCCGGACGGGTGCTGGCAACGAAGACGACACGCTCGCCGCGCTGGAGATCGGCGTGCCGTCCTGGTCGCCTGATCAGGGCCGGGCGCGCGCCCACGTCGGCAGCGAGACGTTCGATGGCGGCACCCACCTCGGCATCGAGATGCGAGGTGGTGAACGCCTTCCGGCCCCACGGCCCGGTCTGCTCGAGACAGACCCACGCGGTGGCGTGGGGGGCCGAGCCGAGAAGTGGCTCGTCTGCGGCGAGCGAGGAGTCGGTGCAGATCGGCTCGCGCATGGCCCCGAATCTAGCCGGTGCGCCCACACGGGAAGAGCAACGGGCCCCGCCCCTCCTCGTGGAGGTGACGGGGCCCGAAGGGACCTACGTGGATCTCGTCAGAGCTTGCTCGACGGGCTCGTGCGACCGCCCTGGATGTAGGGGGTGCCCTTCACCACGATGCGGTACTTGTACTTCTTGTGCACGGTGCGGCTCCAGCCGGCCTTGCCCTTCTTGTTCGTCTTGACCCGCTTGATGGTCTTCCAGTGC
>DASVMH010000102.1:0-8002 GCA_036384455.1 Marmoricola sp.
AGTCGCCGTTAGATACTCGGAGGTCAAGGAGGTCGAGATGTCCGATCGCAGCGATCGCGACGAGCGGATCGAGACCGTCGCCGTCCTGGCCGATCCGGTGCGCCGCAGGCTCTACGACGCGGTGGTCGGTTCCGACGCCGGTCTCAGCCGTGACCAGGCCGCCGCCACCGCCTCGGTGCCCGCCCATTCGGCGCGCTTCCATCTCGACAAACTCGCGGACGCCGGCCTCCTCGCGGTGGAGGAGCGTCGGCTCAACGGTCGCACCGGTCCGGGCTCCGGCCGGCCGGCGAAGGTCTATGTGCGGATCCGTGACGCCGTCTCGGTGTCGGTGCCCGCGCGCCACTACGACCTGGTCGGTTCCGTGTTCGCCAGTGCGGTCGAACGCTCGTTGGCGGGGGAGGATCTGGCCGCAGCGCTCTCGGACGAGGCACACATGGCGGGACACGACGACGGCACCAGGTTCGCCGCCCCGAAGACGCATGCGCGCGAGGAGGACCGGGCCGCAGCCGTGCTCTCAGCGCGCGGTTACGACCCATACGAGACCGACGAGGGCGTACGCCTGCGCAACTGCCCCTTCGACGCGCTCGCCACGGACCACACGGACCTGGTCTGCGGCGTCAACCGCGACTATGTCGAAGGCGTCGTGGAGGGCCTCGGCTGCCGGCACCTCGATGCGGTGCTCGACCCCGGAGAGGACCGCTGCTGCGTGCGGATCAGCCGCGGGCGGTGAGCACGATCGGGCCGTCCTCGGTGATGGCCACGGTGTGCTCGCTGTGGGCGCCCCGGGAGCCGTCGGCGCTGCGCAGGGTCCAGCCGTCGGGGTCGGTGACGATCTCGTCGGTGCTCTGCAGGAACCACGGCTCGATCGCGATCACCAAGCCGGCGCGCAGCCGCAGGCCCCGACCGGCCCGGCCGTCGTTGGGCACGTGCGGCTCCTCGTGCATCGTGTGCCCGACGCCGTGGCCGCCGAACTGCAGGTTCACGGTGAGCCCGTCGGCACGGGCGGTGTCCCCGATGACGCTGCTGATGTCACCGAGCTTGTTGCCGACGACGGCCTGTGCGATCGCCGCGTCCAGGGCACGCTCTGTGGTCTCGATCAGAGCCAGGTCGGCGGGGTCCGCCGTACCGACCACAACGCTGCGCGCCGAGTCGCACACCCACCCGTCGACCGCACATGCGAAGTCGACACTGAGCAGATCGCCGTCCTGGAGCACGTAGTCGTGGGGGAGGCCGTGCAGCACCGCGTCGTTGACCGACGTGCACAGCACCTTGCCGAACGGCGAGGCTCCGAAGGAGGGGTGGTAGTCGATATAGCACGACTCGGCGCCGCGCTCCTTGATCATCTGGTGCGCGAGCGCGTCGAGATCGAGCAGGTTGACCCCGACTTCGGCGGCGTCGACGAGCGCCTGCAGCACCTCGGCCACGAACCGCCCGGCCGGGCGCATCTGCTCGATCTGGGTCGGGGTGCGCAGCTCGATCATGGAGCCGAGCGTACGTGCCTCACGCGGGCTTCTCGGACCCGACCACCCACATGGAGAAGAACTGCGAGCCGCCGCCGTACGCGTGGCCCAGCGCCCGCCGGGCACCGTCGACCTGGTGTTCGCCGGCCAGCCCACGCACCTGCAGGGCCGCTTCGCCGAAGCGGATCATCCCGGATGCGCCGATCGGGTTGGAGGACAGCACGCCGCCGCTCATGTTGACCGGGAGCTTGCCGTCGAGTGCGGTGGCACCGGAGGCGGTGAGCTTCCAGCCGCCGCCCTCGTCGGCGAAGCCGAGGTTCTCCATCCACATCGGCTCGAACCACGAGAACGGCACGTAGATCTCCGCGCAGTCGATCTCCTCGAGCGGGTTGGTGATGCCGACCTGCTTCCAGAGGTACGCCGCCGCGTCGCGGCCGGCCTGCGGGTTGACCTGGTCACGTTCGGAGTACGCCAGCGGCTCTGACCGCATCGCCTGGCCGTGGATCCACGCCGGTGACTCGATCCCGCGGCTGTCCACGACGTCCTCGGCGGCGATCACGAGCGCGCACGCACCGTCGGAGGACGGGCAGGTCTCGTCGTAACGGACCGGGTCCCACAGCATCTGCGAGGCCAGCACGGTCTCGACGGTGGTGCCCTCGTTGTGGAGGTGCGCGTAGGGGTTCTTCAGGGCGTTCTGCCGGTCCTTGGCGGCGACCATCGCGCCCACGTCGCCGGGGGCACCGGAGCGGCGGATGTACGCGCGCACGTGCGGCGCGAAATAGCCGCCCGCCCCCGCGTGCACCGGCATCGTGAACGGCACCGGCACCGAGAGCGCCCACATCGCGTTGGACTCCGACTGCTTCTCGAAGGCGACGGTCAGCACCTTCTTGTGCACGCCGGACTGCACCAACGACGCGGCCACGATCGCGGTCGAGCCACCGACGGACCCGGCGGTGTGGACGCGCAGCAGCGGCTTGCCGACCGCGCCGATCGACTCGGCGAGGAAGAGCTCGGGCATCATGACGCCCTCGAACAGATCCGGTGCCTTGCCGACGACGATCGCGTCGATGTCCGCGAGGGTCATGCCGGCGTCCTCCAGCGCCCGGTCGATCGCCTCGCGGAGCAGACCGGGCATCGAGACGTCCTCGCGCTTGGCGCGGTAGTGGGTCTGCCCCACGCCGATCACTGCGGCCAGGGTCTTCGCCATCACGCGGCTCCTTCCAGGACGCACACAAGGTTCTGTTGCAGGGCCGGTCCCGACGTCGCGTGGGCGAGAGCCGTCCTCGCCTCACCCGACCAGATCCGCGACGCCGCCTCGCCGATGCGCGCGAGCCCGGCGCAGAACATGCCGTTCGCGGCGAGCGCTCCACCCGAGGGATTGATGGTCGTGCCCTCACCCAGTGCCAGTTCTCGGCGCAGGATCAGCTCCTGGTGGCTGAAGGGCGCGTGCAATTCGGCGACGTCGTACGTCGTGGAGCCGTCGGCCCCGGCCGCCCTCGCGGCTGCGGCGGCGCTGGGGGAGCGCAGCAGGTCGCGCAGGCCCAAAGATGACGCGTCGGTGTTGTGCGCGAACCCGGTGATCGTCGCGCTGCGGCCCTTCACGCGCTCATAGAGAGGCGAATCGGTGGCGACGATGATCATCCCGGCGGCGCCGTCGGTCACCGGCGCGCAGTCCCAGCGGCGCAGCGGGTCGGAGAACTTCGGCTGGGCGAGTACGTCCTCGACGCTGGTCTCGCCCTGGCGTACGGCGTTGTCGTTGCCGACCGCCGACGTCCGCGACCGCGCGGCGACCTCGGCGAGGTCGTTCTCCGTCCAGACGCCCTGGTCGAGACCGAGCCGCGCCTGCAGGGCCGCGATCGACACGGTGTCGGGCCACAGCGGTGTGACCGTGTACGGGTCGAGTTGCAGCGCGAGGGTCCGGCGCACCGGGCTCGCCGAGGCCTTGCCGAACCCGTACACCAACGAGCTGTCGGCCTCACCGGTCTGGATCTTCAGCCAGCCCTCGTAGAGCGCCCACGCGGCGTCCATCTCGACGTGCGACTCGCTCACCGGCGGCACTGCGCCGAGCGCGTCGATCGCGGTCACGAAGCTGAACGAGCGCCCGGCCAGGTAGTCGCTGGAGCCCGAGCACCAGAAGCCGATGTCGCTCTTGGCCAGGCCGGTCTGCTCCCACAGCTCGCCCAGGATCGGGACGAGCAGCTCGACACAGTTGGGTGATCCGACGAATTCACGCATCTGACGCTGCGCGAAGCCGACGACGGCTACGTCTCTCACAAGATCTCCTTAGAGGTGGTTCTTGTAGGTCTCGAAGTCCGCGTCCGGCTCGCCGGTGGGCTCGAAGTGGCTGATGTTCTCCAGGGAGAAGGTGCGCTCGGCCTCGGGCTTCCACACGGCCTGGACGCGCATCCCCATCCGTACGTCGCTCGCCTCGGTGCCGAGCACCAGGTGCAGGAAGGCGATGTCGGCGCCGTCGAGGAGCACGTACGCCGAGACGTATGGCGGGGTGATCTTCTGCCCGAGGTAGGGCACGTTCACGATGCAGAAGGTCGTCACGATGCCGGTGTCGGGCAACTCGTGCGGCTCGTTGGTCGGCACTCCGTCGACCGGGCAGGCGCCCTTGGGGGGCACATAGACCTTGTGGCAGACGGGGCAGGCCTGGGCGAGGATGCGCCCCTCCTTCAGCCCGCGACCGAACGCCGACTCCTCGGGGGAGGCGACGTAGTCGTAGTCGAGGACGACCGGCGTGGTGATGCCGGTGACGTCGGCTCCGCCGTCCGCGCCGTCCGGGCCGGCCGGGGCGGCCTCGGCGCCTGCAGGTACGAAGTGGGCGATGTCCGTGATCGCGCCGATCCGGTCGGCGGCCCACTGCACGCGCACCCGCATGCCGGTGCTCATCGCTTCGGGGGAGTCGACGGCGACGGCGTGCAGGAGCCCGGTGTCGGCCCCGTCGAGCTTGATCAGTGCCCAGGCGAACGGTCTGTCCAGCGGCTGGCCCGCGACGGGCTCGCTGACCCACGACCAGGTGAGCACCTCGCCCTCGCCCGCGACGTCGCGGAACTCCGTGATCGGCGCGTGCGTGTCCGGGTCGTACTCCGGCGGCGGCACGGCGACCCGACCGTCGGAGAGGACGCCGCCGATCACCTTGCCACCGGCGAGCCCGGTCATGAAGGTGGAGAGGACGGGTCCGAGGGAGCGGGTGTACGCGAATTCCACATGCATCTGGGCATGGAGCGACTCGGTGCTCATGACAAGCAAAGTAGAACACGTTCTATTCAGATGCAACCGGATCTGGCAGGGTGTGCGCCATGAAACTTGGTCTGCAACTGGGCTACTGGGGCGCGCAGCCGCCCTCGGGCGTCGGCGAACTCGTCGCGGCGGCGGAGGAGGCCGGCTTCGACGCGATCTTCACCGCCGAGGCGTGGGGATCGGATGCCTTCACACCGTTGGCGTGGTGGGGGCGCGAGACCTCACGGGTACGCCTGGGCACCTCGATCGTGCAGATGTCCGGCCGTGCGCCGACCAGCATCGCGATGCACGCCCTCACCCTCGATCACCTCACCGGTGGCCGGGTCGTCCTCGGCATGGGCGTCTCCGGGCCCCAGGTCGTGGAGGGTTGGTACGGCCAGCCGTTCGGCAAGCCGCTCGCGCGTACGCGTGAGGTCGTGTCGATCATCCGCAAGGTGCTCGCCCGTGAGGGCGCGGTCACCAACGACGGCCCGCACTACCCGTTGCCCTACGCCGGACCCGGCTCCGTCGGCCTCGGCAAACCGTTGAAGCCGATCGTCCATCCCCTGCGTGCAGACATCCCGATCTGGCTCGGTGCGGAGGGCCCCAAGAACGTCGCCCAGACCGCGGAGATCGCCGATGGCTGGATCCCGATCTTCTACACGCCGAAGTCTGCGGGGATGTACCAGCCGTGGCTGGACGAAGGGTTTGCGCGCGAAGGCGCCCGGCAGACCCGCGAGACCTTCGAGATCGCGGCGACCTGCCACCTGCAGATCACCACCTCGCCCGAGGAACGGCAGGCGGTCATCGATGGCCTCAAGCCGGTGATCGCGCTCTACATGGGAGGCATGGGCGCGAAGGAGCAGAACTTCCACAAGAACGTCTTCGAGCGCATGGGCTACGCCGAGATCACCGACCAGGTCCAGGAGTTGTTCCTCGCCGGCAAGCGCGAGGAGGCCACCGCCCTGATCCCGGACGAGCTGGCCGACGAGATGCACATCGTGGGGGACGCGTCCTACGTGAAGGAGCGGGTGGCCGCCTGGGAGGAGACCGGCGTGACGACGCTGCTGCTGAGTCTGCCCTCGCCCGACGAGGTCAGGCGGGTGGCGGAGCTACTCGCCTAGGGGCTGCCGGCGGCCGAGCCACGCGAACCACACGATCGAACCGGCAGCGAGCAACGCGGCGACCACGATGAACGGCCAGGGACTGGCCTCGGTCGTGCAGGACGTGCTGGCGCCGGCACTCGTGCACACGTCTCCAGGACCGCCCCGGTTGAGCCAGGCCAAGTAACCGGCGACCGCGGCGCCGCCGAGGGCGAGGCCGGTGGCACCGCGACCCGTCACCCCGCGCCAGGCGAGGAACGCCGCGAGCGCAGCGGCGAGGACGAGGAACGGCAGGCCGATGGTCAGGATCGCGGCGAGTCCGAACGCGGCCAGGACGCCGACCGCTGTCCAGCCGAGGTAGCTCACCATGCACCTACTGTACGTCGGCCAGGACGGGCTCAGCGTCCACGCGGAGCCAGGTCGATGTCCACCTCGATCTCCTGCCCGTGCTCGACACCGGCCTCCCGCCGTACGTCGACCCGGAGCGGCAGCAGGTAGTGGCCGTCCTTGGGGAACAGCGCGGTGCGGAACTCTGTCCCCGCGATGCGCGCGACGACCGCGACCTGACCCCAATACTCCAATCCGCGAGCGGCCTCCTTGATGTCGTCGCTGGTCTCCTGCGACAGCTCCAGGAAGTAGAACGGCGCCGGACCGCGCCACTCGATCACCGGACCGGTGCACGCGAACTCCATGGTCCCTCAACCCTTCGGAGGCAGTGTCTCGGCGAACCCGACGCAGCGGTCCACCCATTCCTGGAGCTCGGCATCGTCAGCGACGAGCGCGGGGTCCACCCGCAGCCACCCGCGCATCGGTCGCCCGCGCATCACCATCGGCTCGACGCCCGCACGCCCGAGGAGGGCCTCCGCGTCGTCAGGACTGACTCTGGCCATCAGTCCACCCTGCCTGCTCACAGTCGCGGACATGTGACCGTTCACCAGGAAGGCGAGGCCGCCGAACATGCGGCGCTCGGAGATGTCCGCGCCGCCCATGATCAGGTCGCGGACCCGGTCGGCAAGCTCCTCGTCGTACGCCATGGCACGAGTCTGCCCGTGTGCACCGACAACGACCCCTCCATGGGGCGCCCTTTACCCGTTCTAGAACACGTTCTAGTGTGGGCCCATGACCTCGGCCGACACGCTGCGCACCGGAACCCACAACGGTCACCTGATGGTGGCCGCGCTCAAACGCCACCACGACCGACCGATCATCCACCTCGGCGACGTGACCCTGACCGGCCAGCAGGTGGCGGACCGGATCAGCACCTACATCCAGGCGTTCGAGTCCCTGGGGGCCGGCTTCGGGACCGCAGGCGCCCTGTTGGCGCTCAACCGGCCCGAGGTGCTGTTCATCCTCGGCGCCGGCCAGACCCAGGGCTATCGCCGCACCTCGCTGCACCCGCTCGGCTCGGCCGACGACCACGCGTACGTCATCAACGACGCCGGCATCACCTATCTGATCGTCGACCCGTACTTCGAGCAGCGCGCCCTCGAACTGCTCGAGAAGTGCCCGGGCCTGACCCAGGTGCTCACCATCGGGCCGGTCCCGGAGGGGATCGCGAAGGCAGCCGCGGACAGCGGACGTACGGCCACGGACCTCATCGAGGTGGCCGCGACCTTCGAGCCGCAGCCGGTCGAGGCACGGCTGCTGCCGGCCGACCACATCGTGTCGATCACCTACACCGGCGGCACCACCGGCAAGCCCAAGGGCGTCGTCGGCCTGGCCCAGACCATGAACACGATGACCAGCATCCAGCTCGCCGAGTGGGAGTGGCCCCAGGAGCCGCGGTTCCTGATGTGCACCCCGCTCTCGCACGCGGGCGCGGCGTTCTTCGTGCCGGTGGTGATCAAGGGCGGCACCCTCTTCGTCACCGCGCGCTTCGACCCCGCCGAGGTGCTGGCCACCATCGAGGAGAAGAAGATCAACTCCTTGATGCTGGTGCCGACGATGCTCTACGCGCTGCTCGACCACCCCGACTCCAAGACGCGGGACCTCTCCAGCCTGGAGACCGTCTACTACGGCGCGTCCGCGATCAACCCGGTGCGGCTGAAGGAGGCGATCGAGCGGTTCGGCCCCATCTTCGCGCAGTACTACGGCCAGTCCGAGGCTCCGATGGTGATCACGTACTTCTCCAAGCGCGATCACGTCGATGCCGACGGCAACCCGGCGGTCGACCGGCTCACCTCCTGCGGCCGCCCGACGGCGCTCGCGCGCACG
>DASVMH010000103.1:0-3139 GCA_036384455.1 Marmoricola sp.
CGGGATCCAGCCGATCGACTGACCCAGCTCGACCGACTCAGCTCGAGGGCCCCCGCTGGCCCTGTTGCTGGCCCTGCTGTTGCCCCTGTTGCTGGCCCTGCTGCTGATTGGGTGCCTGACCCATGCCCGGCGGGCCGTTGAAGCCACCGCCCGGGCCGCCCATCCCGGGCCCACCCATCCAGCCGTGGCGCGCAGCGCCGGTGTTGCCGGCACTGTGGTGACCGACGGCGTAACCCACTCCGGCCGCAGCGGCGACCAGCACCGCCGCCGCAACCGCGAGCGCGGCCCAGCTGCGGCGTACGCGTTCGGGCCAGGAGACGTTCTCGACGGTCGCGGACCCGGTCCCGGTCCCGGTGGGCGTGGGCGTGGGCGTCGGCACATCTTCGCTCATGAGCACCTCCTTGCTCGGCTCCCACGAGCGTGGGCGCCGATGCTGGCGAGGAGGTCGCTAGCCGCTGTGCAGGGCCTGTGAGCCGATCACGTCCGCGTGCAGACCGGTGACGATCCGACGGGCCGTGGCGAGCAGATCGCGTACGTCCGCGCCGGCGACCGAATAGATCACCTGACCGTTCTCCCGGCGCGAGGCGACCAGGTCGGCGCGACGCAGCACGGCGAGTTGCTGGGAGAGGTTGCTCGCCTCGATGGAGATCGTCTCGGGCAGCCGCTCGAGCAGTTCGTGGACGGCGTGCTCACGCTCGGAGAGCAGTTCCAGGATCCGGATCCGCGCCGGGTGACCGAGGATGCGGAAGAACTCCGCCTTGGCCTCGTACAACGGAACGCTCATCGCAGACCTGCACGCCCTTCCCGTCGTACTTCCCACAACGTGACCCGGTGACCCCGCGCGGCGCACCGTAGTCCATGCTTGGTTGATCGCGCGGCGACGTCCGCAGGCAGGGTACCCGACATGAAGAACTCTTCAAGTCCGCTATTGTGCCGAACGACGCGGGCCGAGCCGCCCGATGACTCGCGGACCTGTGACGCAGGTCCGGAAGCGTTTCGCGAGAGGACGTACAACGCCAATGCAGGACCTCGACAAGGTGTTCGACGAGGCGGGACTGACCAACCCGAAAGTCCGTGAATATGTTGCCCATTGGGCCGAGATCACGGGTGCCGAGCGCGTAGAGGTGGTCTCGGCCGCCGACGACGCCCGCCTCATCCAGGAGTCGCTCGACGCCGGGCAGCTCGAGCCGGCCGGCGAGGGCCGCTACTACTCGCGGTCGTTCTCCAAGGACACCGCCCGCTCCGAAGAGCGCACCATCGTCGCGTCCAGCGACGAGAAGGACAGCGGCGTCTACAACAACTGGCGTCACTCCGACGAGATCAAGCCGGTCGTCATCGACAAGATGCGCGGCGCGTCGCAGGGCAAGACCATGTACGTCATCCCCTATCTGATGTCGCCTCCGGGGAACGCTCTCGCCCCCTGGGCCGCGGGTGTCGAGCTGACCGACGAGCGCACCGTCGTGCTGCACATGATCCGGATGTCGCGCGTGGGCGTGGAGTTCGTCAACGACCTCGCCGACCCCGACCAGTTCGTGCGCGCGGTGCACGTCACCGGCGACCTGCCGAGCCTGGGCCACGGCACCCCGGACGACCAGCGCTACTTCGTCACCGTGGCCGACGAGCGCACGATCCTTCACTTCGGCTCGTCCTACGGCGGCAACGCGCTCCTCGGCAAGATCGCCCACGGCCTGCGCCAGGCGGCGTACGACGGCTGGGCCTCGAAGAAGTTCCTCGGCGAGCAGTACATGCTGATCGGGATCCACGACAACGAGACCGGCAAGGACTACCACATCTGCGGTGGCTTCCCGAGCGCCTCGGGCAAGACCAACCTCGCGATGATGTTGGCCCCCGACGCCCTGGGCGAGCGCTACCACGTGTCCTTCTACGGTGACGACATCGCCTGGCTGTGGGTCGACGAGGCCACCGGCCAGCTCTACGGCATGAACCCCGAGTACGGCGTCTTCGGTGTCGCCAAGGACACCAACGAGTCGACCAACCCGACGGCGCTGCACTCGGTCGACGAGGGCACCCAGTGCATCTTCACCAACATCGCGTACAACCCGACCACCAAGGAGGTCTGGTGGGAGGGCCGCACTCCCGAGCCGCCCGCCGACACGACCGGTTGGTTGGACTGGAAGGGCAACGCGATCTCGGAAAGATCGGAGAACGACGCTGACCTTCCATGGGCGCACCCGAACAGCCGGTTCACCACCACGCTGGACAACGTGCCGAACATCGCCAAGGACTACAACGGCGCGGCCGGCGTCCCGATCGACGCGATCATCTTCGGCGGCCGCACCCGCGACCGTGAGCCGCTGATCCGCGCGATCACCGACCTGGCCGAGGGCGTCTACGACGGCCTCACCCTGGGCGCCGAGGCGACCGCCGCGGCCGAGGGCAAGGAGGGCGTGCTGCGCTACGACCCGATGTCCAACCGCCCGTTCATGGCGTACGGCGTCGGCGACTACGCGCAGCACTACCTCAACGTGGTCGGTGCCGCCAAGGACCAGCCGATCTTCGCGCACGTGAACTGGTTCCAGCGCGGCGACGACGGCCGCTTCCTGTGGCCGGGCTACCGCGAGAACCTGCGTCCGCTGCTGTGGCTGCTCCAGCTCAAGAACGGCGAGGTCAAGGGCGTCCAGACCCCGGTCGGCATCCTGCCGACCAAGGAGGAGCTCAACCTCGAGGGTCTGGAGATCGACGAGGCCGACCTCGACACCCTGCTGACCATCGACGTGCCGCGCTGGCAGCAGGAGATGGGCTACCGCGAGGAGCACCTCGAGCAGTTCAAGGACCTGCCCGAGGAGATCTGGGAGGCGCACCGCCGCGTCGCCAAGGCCCTCGAGGACTGAACCACTCAGGTCGAGTGCGGAAGTGGTCGCTCCGGCGACCGTTTCCGCACTCGACCCGTTTTCGCCAGGGCCGACCGATCGGCTATCCTTCCGGAGGTCCTTGCGACACTGCGCCCGTAGCTCAACGGATAGAGCATCTGACTACGGATCAGAAGGTTAGGGGTTCGAATCCCTTCGGGCGCGCAAACTTTTTCGAGGTGGGGTCATGCGGATCGTTGCGGCGCTGATCGCGCTCGTGCTGATCGTGGCCGGCGTTTTCCTCGCGCTCGCCGGGATGGGCTATGTCG
>DASVMH010000104.1:0-10486 GCA_036384455.1 Marmoricola sp.
GGGTCGGGTGCACATGCGCCGCATGCAACGCATGCGCGGTCGAACTCAACTCCTGCCGTACGCCGGCGTCGCTGAGCAGCGTCAACTCCTTGTGATCCCACGTGTGGTTGCCGATGCGGAAACCCGACCGGGCGACCAGGCGCGCGGCCGATGGCGCCGAACGGACCCGTGTGCCCACCATGAAGAACGTCGCCGGAACCTTCGCCTTGCGCAGGATGTGGACCAGATGCGGCGTCACACTCGACGACGGCCCGTCATCGAAGGTGAGTGCGACCAGGCCCGCCGCGCACGGCCGGACCCGGTGATGGCCCCTCGCGAGCGCCGGGGGACTCAGCACCAGGACCACGGCCGCGGCCAGACCGGTCAGGAGCGAGAGGACGCGCAGCACCCGACCATGATGTCGACAATTGCGACGATTCCCCTTATGACACGCGGGTTCGGGGTCCTACTCCTCCAAGGTGTAGGTCGCGATGAACAGTCGCCCGCGCCCGGCCGGACCGGTCATCTGCTCGCGTACGGCCGTGTGCTTACTCCCGGCGATCACCGTGCTGCTGAAGCCTGCGCCCCCGATGCTGACCTGTTCGTCACCACCGACCCAGGCCCGGACCCGCGCGGTGCGCGGCGCGTGCGACCCGAACGTCACCATCGTCGGGGTGGGCCCGTCGACGGTCACCCGTAGAGCGCGCAGCCCCTTGGATCCTTCGGTGACCTTGCTCAGCCTCCACAGGTGTCCTCCGTTGTCGACGATCTCCGGCAGTCCGCTCCGCGACTTCACCGTCGGATAGATGCCCAGACCGATCCTGGCGGTTGCGGGGATCGCGACCGGCTTTCCGTGCGCATCCTGCGCTTGGAGGGTCGCCTCGAACCCACTCGACGACACCTTCTGGCTGATCGATCCGTTGTCCGGCGCCGCGATCGGGTCGGGCTTCGCGATGTCGCACTGGGTGCCTCGCGACATGTAACCGGACTCACCCTTGATCGAGACCGCGAGGTACGTGTCGTGCGGCAACCCCTGGCAGTAGAAGTAGAAGTCGGCCGAGCGGGCGCCCTTGGCGGCCTGCACCGTGACAGAGCGTTGGCCCGCGTCGCCCACCTTCGCGCCGAGCAGGTTCCGCCCGCCGATGTCACCGGGGAACATCACACCGTCGTGGACGTACCAGTCGTTGCCGGGGCGCTTGAAGGTGTAGACGGCGAGCGCGACGTCGCCGGGGTGGCCGGCGATCTGGCTGAGCTTGAGGTGGGCCTTCGCGCCGGGGGCGACCTGGTAGTAACCCGACTCCTTGAAGCCGCCGGCGTAGGCGCCCCACACCCTCTCCCCGCCCTGCTTGAGGACGAGGCGACCGCGGTCGTTGCGCGACGCCATCCAGACGAGGTACCCGATGTCACTGGCCGGCAAGGTGACGTCCAGTTCGCCGTTGTGCCCGACGTACGACCTCTTGTAGTCGTACGTCGCGTTGAGCGTGGTCAGTACGAACGGCGGCACGTCGTGGCCGACCACCTTCGACGGCGCATCGGCCGGGGTGACGTCGTGGTGGTGCGGCAACGACACCGCGATCCCGGCGATCGCCACGACCGCAGCCGCAGCACCGGCGACCGCAGCCTGACGGCGGCGCCTGGCGACGGTGATCCGGCGGCGTACGGCGGCGACGCGCTCGTGGTGCGCGCTGTCGGTCACCGCCTCGGCGCGGTCGGTGAGGATGTCGTGGAGCGTGTTCATCGGTTGCCTCCCATCTCCGCGTCGAGCACGGCTGGGTCGAGTCGGAGTTTGGCGAGTGCCTTGCTGAGCTGGCTCTTGACCGTCCCCCGCGAGCAGCCGAGGAGGTCGGCGGTCTCGGCCTCGGAGAGGTCCTCGTAGTAGCGCAGCACGACGACGGCGCGCTGGCGCTTCGGCAGTCGGCTGATCGCCTCCCACAGATCGTGGCCCGAGGCCGCTGCGCCCGCGTGGTCGGGAACTCCGCGATCGGGCAGTTCCTCGGTGGCACGTTCGCCGTTCCACTTGCGGCGCCACCACGTGGCGTACGTGTTGAAGAGCACCTTGCGGACGTACGGCTCGGGATCGCCGTCGATCCGCTTCCAGGCGAACCAGCTCTTCGTCAGCGCGGCCTGGAGGAGGTCCTCGGCCAGCGCGTGGTCATGGGTCAGCAGATAGGCCGTACGCAGGAGGTGGGTGGACCTGGCAGCGACGAAGTCGTCGAAGTCGGCGACCCGGTCTGCGGTGTCCCCCGGAACAGCGGTCATGGTGCTCACACCCTGCCGGACCAGCCGGCCGTCGCGATCGGTTGCCCCGCGATTCCTACTTTTTCTTGTTGAGGAAGGCGGTCATCGCCTCGCGAGCGCCGTCGGATCCGAAGAGGCGCGCACTGAGCGCCGCCATGTCGTCGGCCTGCGCATCGATGCGCGCGACGATGTCGCGGGCCAGCAGCGCCTTGGTCTCGCGGAGTCCTTGGGGATGCGCCTGCATCAGTTCGGCGCAGGTCTCCGCGATCACCGTGTCGAGATCGGCCGCCGGGACCGCCCGGGTCACCAGGCCCATGCTCGCCGCCTCCGCCGCGTCGAACGTACGCCCGGTCAGGAACGTGTCCGCCGCAGCCCGGCTCGTCAGCCGGGGCAGCACACTCAGCGAGATGACTGCTGGAGCCAGCCCGAGCCGCGACTCGGTGAAGGCGAAGGTGACGTCGTCCTGACAGATCGCCACGTCACTGGATGCCACGATCCCCAGCCCGCCGGCGCGTACCGGACCTGCGAGCCGGGTCACGATCGGCTTGGGGTGGGTCACGATCAGACGCTGCATCTCGACGAGCGCCTTCGTACCCTCCTCCATGCCGCCGCCGGCCGCCTCCGACAGATCGGCCCCCGAGCAGAACACCCTGTCCGCGCTGCGGATCACCACGACCCTGCTGTCGTCTCCCGCAGCCGTCTCCAGGTGCGCGAACAGCTCGGTCACCAGCTGCCTACTCAGCGCATTGCGGTTGTGCGGCGAATCCAGCGTGATCGTGCCGATCCCATCGGTCGCCGCGTAGTGCACCAGCTCGTCCATGGCTCCACCTTCTCGCTCGTGGGTCGGTCCCTTTCGGGCAATTGCGGGGTTGTGACATCCATCCGGGCCAGATCACCGTCACAACTCCACAATTGACGAGTTGTGACGTGCACCCGGCGTCAGTACGACTTGGGGAGGCCGAGGGAGTGCATGGCCACGAAGTTGAGGATCATCTCGCGGGAGACGGGGGCGATCCGGCCGAGGCGGGCGGCGACGAGGAGGTTGCCGAGGCCGTACTCGGACGCCAGGCCGTTGCCACCGTGGGTCTGGACGGCGACGTCGAGGGCGTTGCATGAAATCTCGCCGCCGGCGTACTTGGCCATGTTGGCGAACTCCCCCGCGCCCATGTCGTCGCCGGCGTCGTAGAGCGCGGCCGCCTTCTGCATCAGCAGCCGCGACTGCTCGAGCTCGATCTTCACCTTCGCCAGCGGGTGCGCGATGCCCTGGTGGGTGCCGATGACGTCCTTCCAGACCTGCCGGGTCTTGGCGTACTCGACGGCGCGGTCGAGTGCGTAGCGGGCCATCCCGTTGGAGAAGGCGGCGCCCATGATCCGCTCAGGGTTGAGGCCGGCGAACAGCTGCCACAGCCCGCCGTCCTCGTCGCCGACGAGCGCATCCGCGGGCAGGTGCACGTCGTCGATGAACAGCGAGAACTGCTTCTCCGGCGCGTGGAAGTCCATCGGGATGTGCTGATACTCCAGACCCTTCGCATCCGTGGGCATCATGAACAGCGCGGGCTTGAGCTTGCCGGTCTTGGCGTCAGCAGTACGCGACACGATCAGGATCACGTCGGCCTCGTCGACACCCGAGATGAACACCTTGCGCCCGTTGAGGACCCAGCCGCCGTTGGCGTCCTTGGTGGCGGTGGTGGTGATCTGGTGGCTGTTGGAGCCGGCGTCGGGCTCGGTGATGCCGAATGCGCTGATCACCGACCCGTCGGCGATGCCCGGGAGCCATCGCTGCTTCTGCTCCTCCGTGCCGCAGCGGGTGATGATCGAGCCGACGATCGCGGGGCTGACCACCATCATCAGCAGCGGCGCACCCGCGGCCGCGGCCTCCTCGAGCACCGCGGCGAGGTCGCCCATGCCGCCACCGCCACCGCCGTACTCCTCGGGGATGTTCACCCCGAGGAAACCGTGCTTGCCCATGTCCTGCCACAGCTCGGTCAGCTTCTCGCCGGCGCTGGTCTTCTCCGCGACATAGGAATGGCCGTACGAGCCGGCCAGTTTCGCGACCGCCTCGCGCAGGGCGACGCGCTCGTCCGACTCGGTGAACATGTTGCCCGTCATGCTGTTCCTTCTTCCTCTTCTTCGGTGGTTGAGCCTGTCGAAACCACGGCGAGCACCGCGCCGGCTTCGACCTGTTGTCCTTCGCTCGCGTTCAGTTCACTGACCACGCCGGCGTACGGCGCCGCGATGGTGTGCTGCATCTTCATCGCCTCCATCACCAGGATCGGATCGCCCTCCGCGACGACGTCACCGACCGCGACCCGGACGCCGATCACCGAGCCCGGCATCGGGGCGAGCAGCGAGCCCGCTGCGACCTGGGTCGATGGATCGGTGAACCGCGGCAGCCGCCGCAACGCGACGTGACCGAGCGAGGAGTCGACGTCGACGCTGTCGCCGGCGACGCTGACCGCGAAGTCGCGTCGTACGCCGTCGCGCTCGAGTGTCACGCGTGCGGGCGTCACCGCGATCACGCGTACGTCGGGGAGGTCGGCGGAACTGAACGTCTGACCGCCGTACCAGCGGACCTCGAGTTCGTCCTCGCCGGCCGCGAACATCGTCGACTGCGGCTGGGACACGACGTTGCGCCAGCCGGCAGGGATCCGGCCCTGCACCTTCGCCCCCCGGCGAGCGCCCTCAGCGAGGGCGATCGCGGCGGCGAAGCCCGAGAGTGCGCGGGCGTCCTCGCCACCGGGCGCGGCGCCGAGGACGGCGAGATCGGCGCCATCGAGCCAGGTGGTGTTCATCCGAGCGTCCACGACGACCGGATCCCGCAGCAGGTTGACCAGGAGGTCGCGGTTGGTCCTCAGCCCGTGGATGCGCGCCTGCTCGAGCGCACCGGCGAGCCGGCGCAGCGCCTCCTCACGGGTCGGCGCCCACGCGATCACCTTGGCGATCATCGCGTCGTAGAAGGTGCCGATCTCATCACCAGCGCCGACACCGGAGTCGAGCCGGATGCCGGGGGTGGCGAGGTTCTCGAACTCGGCGCGTACGCCTGGGATGTCGAACGCGGTGATCGTCCCGCTCTGCGGTTGGTAGCCGGCGGCAGGGTCCTCGGCGTACAAACGCACCTCGACGGCGTGGCCCACCGGGTCGAGTGCGGAAGTGGTTGCCAGAGCAACCATCTGCGCACTCGACCTGCCCTCAGCGACCGCGATCTGCAGGGCGACCAGGTCAAGACCGAAGACCGCTTCGGTCACCGGGTGCTCCACCTGCAGGCGGGTGTTCATCTCCAGGAAGTAGAAGCTGCCCTTGTCGGCGTCGTAGAGGAACTCGACGGTGCCGGCCCCCCGGTAGTCGATCGCCGACGCCGCCTTGCGTGCCGCCTCATGCAGGGCCGCACGAGACTCGTCACTGAGGCCCGGAGCCGGCGCCTCCTCGATCACCTTCTGGTGCCGGCGCTGCACCGAGCAGTCCCGCTCCCCGAGGATCAACACGCCATCGGTCGTGCCCAGGACCTGCACCTCGACGTGCCGGCCGTTCTCGACGTACGGCTCGACGAAGACCGTGCCGTCGCCGAACGCCGAAGCGGCCTCGGAACTCGCCCGCTCGATCTCGGCCGGCAGCGCGTCGAGGTCACGCACGATCCGCATGCCGCGACCGCCACCACCGGCGGATGCCTTCACCAGCACCGGCAGTTCGGCGGCGCTCGCGTTGCTCGCGTCGCCGAGGACCGGTACGCCGGCGGCCTCCATCAGCTTCTTGGACTCGATCTTGGAGCCCATCTGCTCGATCGACTCCGGCGCCGGACCCACCCACGTGAGGCCGGCCTCGATCACGGCCCGCGCGAAGTCGGCGTTCTCGGAGAGGAATCCGTATCCGGGGTGGATCGCGTCGGCGCCGGCCCTGCGGGCGGCCTCGATGACGAGGTCACCACGCAGATAGGTCTCGGCCGGGGTGTTCCCCGGCAGGTGCACGGCCATGTCGGCGTCGCGTACGAACGGCATCCCGGCATCGGCGTCGGAGTGGACGGCCACGGTGCCGATGCCGAGGTCGCGGCAGGTACGGAAGACCCTGCGCGCGATCTCGCCGCGGTTGGCGACAAGCAGTCTCTGAATCGTCATCGCAGAATCCTTAGAGACGGAAGACGCCGAAGTTCATGGCGCCCTCGATCGGCTGGTTGTCGATCACCGAGAGGCAGATGCCCAGCACGGTGCGGGTGTCACGCGGGTCGATCACGCCGTCGTCATAGACCATCCCGGAGAGCACGTACGGCAGCGACTGCTCCTCGATCTGGGTCTCGACCATCTCCTTGATCGCCTTGAAGCCGTCAGCGTCGAAGACCTCGCCCTTCTTCTCCGCGGACTCGCGGGCGACGATCTCGAGCACGCCGGCGAGTTGTGCCGGCCCCATGACCGCCGACTTCGCACTCGGCCAGGTGAACAGGAAGCGCGGGTCGTACGCCCGGCCGTTCATGCCGTAGTTCCCAGCGCCGTACGACGCCCCCATGATCACCGTCAGGTGCGGGACCGTGGAGTTGGAGACCGCGTTGATCATCTGGGCGCCGTGCTTGATGATGCCGCCCTGCTCGTACTCCTTGCCGACCATGTAGCCCGTGGTGTTGTGCAGGAAGAGCAGCGGGGTGTCCTTCTGGTTGGCCAGTTGGATGAACTGCGCGGCCTTCTGCGCCTCCTCGCTCATCAGGACGCCGCGAGCATTGGCGAGGATGCCGATCGGGTGGCCGTGCAGATTGGCCCAGCCGACGCACAATGCGCTGCCGTACAAGGGCTTGAACTCGTCGAAGGGCACCTCGTTGCCGGGCCCGGTGCCGTCGACGATCCGAAGGATCGCCTCGCGCGGGTCGAAGGGCTCCTTGAGATCGGCGGGGATCAGGTCGAGCAGATCCTCGGGGTCGAGGTCGGGTTCTGCGTACGCGCTGGTCGGGACGGTGCCGGCCTTTCGCCAGTTCAGGCGCGCGACGGTACGCCGCGCCAACCGGATCGCGTCGCGCTCGTCGATCGCGAGGAAGTCGGAGGAGCCGGAGATCCGTGAGTGCATCTCGGCACCGCCGAGCGACTCGTCGTCGGACTCCTCACCGGTGGCCATCTTGACCAGCGGCGGGCCGGCCAGGAAGACCTTGGCCTGCTCCTTGACCATGATCACGTAGTCGCTCATTCCCGGGACGTACGCGCCGCCGGCGGTCGAGTTGCCGAAGACCACCGAGATCGTCGGCTGCTTACGCGCGCTGGCCCGGGTGAGATTGCGGAATCCGCGACCGCCCGGGATGAAGATCTCCTTCTGGGTCGGCAGGTCGGCACCGCCGGACTCCGTCAGATTGATCGTGGGCAGGAAGTTCTGCTCGGCGATGTCCGAGGCCCGCATCGACTTCTTGAGCGACCACGGGTTGAGGGCGCCGCCCTTCACAGTCGGGTCGTTGGCCACGATCATGCACTCGACGCCCTCGACCACGCCGATGCCGGTGACGATCGAGGCGCCGACGGTGAAGTCGCTGCCCCACCCGGCCAGCGGCATCAGCTCGAGGAACGCCGAGCCCTCGTCGACGAGCAGCTCGATCCGCTCGCGGGCGGTGAACTTGCCGCGCTCGTGGTGGCGGGCGATGTACTTGCCGCCCGCCTCGACGGCCTTCTGCTGCTCCTCGTGGAGCGAGGCGAGCTTCGCCGCCATCTCCTCACGTCGGGTCAGGCTCGTTTCTTCAGCAGGGGCTGTCATTTCGCATATCCCAACAGTCGTGCGGCCAGATCGGTCAACACTTCAGTGGCGCCCCCGCCGATCGGCAGCAGGCGTACGTCGCGGTAGTGCCGCTCGACCTCCGACTCGCGCATGTAGCCCATCCCGCCGTGCAACTGGACGGCCTGGTCCGCGACGAAGACCGCCGTGTCGACGGCAGTCTGCTTCGCCAGACAGGCCTCGGCGATGACGTCCTCGCCGGCGTCGAAGCGGCGGGCGACCTCGAGGGTGTAGGTCCGCGCGATCGTCGCCTGGCGGTGCATCTCGGTGAGTTGCGCGCGGACCACCTGGTTGGCGACGAGCGGCTTGCCGAAGGTCTCGCGTTCGCGGCAGTACTTCGCCGCGAGGTACAGGCAGCGGATCGCGTGGCCGTACCCCATCAGCGCGAGGAAGATCCGCTCGGCGACGAAGTTCTGCGCGATGTAGTAGAAGCCGTGGTTCTCCTCACCGACGAGGTTGCCCACCGGCACGCGCACGTCCTCGTACGCCAGCTCGCCGGTGTCGGAGGCGAGCCAACCCATCTTGTCGAGCTTGCGCGACACGGTGAAGCCGGGTGTCCCCTTGGGCACCACGATCATCGAGATGCCGTGGGCCCCGGGCTCGCCCGTGCGTACGGCCGTGGTGACGAAGTCGCCGCGCACGCTGGAGGTGATGAACGTCTTGGCACCGTTGATCACCCAGTGATCCCCGTCGCGGACGGCGCGCGTGGTGATGCCGGCGACGTCGGAGCCGGTGCCGGGCTCGGTGATGCCCAGTGAGCCGATCATCTCGCCGGCCAGCGTGGGCCGGGCGTACGTGTCGATCAGTTCCTTCGACCCGTTCTGGACGATGTGCGGCAGCGCGATCCCGTGGGTGAAGGCCGAGGCCATCAGGCCACCGGACCAGCCGGCCTCCATGAATCCCTCCTGCAGCGCGCAGATGTCGAGCAACCCACCGCCGTCGCCGCCGACGTCCTCACTGAACCCGACGGCCAGCAGCCCGGCGTGGGCGAGCTTCTTCTGGAAGTCGCGCGGGATCTCGCCGTCGCGCTCCCACTGCTCGACGTGGGGCTTCACCTCGCGCGCGGTGAAGTCGATGGCGGACTGCTTGAGCGCGCGTTGCTCCGGCGTCCAGCCGTGGTCGAAAGCTGACATCAGATGAGCTCCTCCGGGATGTCGACGGGGCGGGAGCGGAAGAACTCCCCCAGCCCCTTGGCCTGTGGGTCGAAGCGGGTGGATGCGGCGACGCCCTCACCGAGCAGGCCGTGGATGAGGACGTTGACGCCGCCGAGGTTCGGGAGCGCGTACACCTCCACCTCGAGTCCGTCGGCCTCGGGGAGCAGCTCGACCACCCGCTCCGGGGTGATGAGATCGATCAGCCACGCGACCCGCTGCTCACGCTGCGGCCCCTGTCGTACCCACAGGCCGACGTTGGCGTCCCCGCCCTTGTCGCCGGAGCGGGCATGCACGACGGTGCCGAGGGGTTGCCGAGTCGTCGATGCGGACGCAACGCCCATGTAACCCGGTGTTAGGTCAGACATTTCGCCCGCCGGACCCTTGTACACAGGCAATAACCCCGCGTTACATGGGTCCTCCGGCACGACCTCCCTCCGCCCGTCAGCGTGTACGACGACCTGTTCCACCTCGGCGCGGTCGACGTATCCGGGGCGATAGACGCCGTACGGGGACGGCTTTCCGGGAGGGCTGGTCATCGTGAAGCCGGGGTAGGACGCAAGGGCGAGCTCGACCAGCGGGGCGGTGAACGCCTTGCCCACCTTGGTGGCGTCGGGGTCCAGCACGGTGCAGCGCAGGATCCGGGACGCCTCCTCCTCCGAGGCCGCGTCGGCCGGCACCGAGGTGCGGTTCCATGCCCACGCGACCTGGGCCGGTGCGCCACCGGCGGCAGCCCAGGCCGCCTCGAGCTGTGCCCGCACCCATGCCGCCTTCGCGTCGATGTCCATCCCGGTGAAGACGAGTTCGAGCTGGTTGCGGTGGCCGCCGAGGGTGTTGACGCAGACCTTGAGCCGCTCGGGCCGTGTCCCACCGCGTACGCCGCTCACCCGCACCCGGTCGGTGCCGTCGTCCGACAACTGGATGGACGACAGGTCGACCGAGACGTCGGGGTTGAGATAGGTCGTCGACTGCACCTCGTAGAGGAGCTGAGCGGTGACGGTGTCGATCGTGACCGCGCCACCGGTGCCGGCGTGCTTGGTGATCACCGAGCTGCCGTCGGAGGCGATCTCGGCGAGCGGGAACCCGAGCGGCGTGGTGTCGCGCGGCAGGTCGAGGAAGCCGGAGAAGTTGCCACCGGTCGCCTGGGTGCCGCACTCGATGACGTGGCCGGCCACGACCGCGCCGGCGAGGACGTCGAGGTGGGCGGGGTCCTCGGTGGTCCAGCCGAAGCGCCACATGCCCGGCCCGACCACGACGGAGGCGTCGGTGACCCGGCCGGTGACCACGATGTCGGCCCCGGCGCTCAACGCCGTCGCGATGCCACCGGCGCCGAGGTAGGCATTGGCGGTCAGCGCGCCCTCGAATCCGAGTTCACCGGCCCGGGC
>DASVMH010000105.1:0-2038 GCA_036384455.1 Marmoricola sp.
GCCTGGAACGCGACGTGCCCGTAGGGGTTGAGCAGCGGGAACGAGACCGGAGAGCTGTCGTTCTTGATCAGCACGACGTCGGCCTTCTTGCCCGGCTCGAGCCGGCCCAGGTCGTCGCGACCGAGGGCTCGGGCCCCGCCACGGGTCGCCCAGTCGACGACCTGCTCGGCGCGCAGGTGCACATGGGTGACCGTGTCGCCCTTGGCGTGCGCCTCGAGGTGCTCGCGCGAGCGGTCGGCCCCGAGCGTCGTTCGCATCGCCGAGAAGAGGTCGCCGCTCCACCACACGCTCGTGTCCATCGAGAGCGACACCGGGATGTCGTGCCGGCGGACCTGCCAGGTGGGTGGGTAGCCCTGACCCGCGCTCTGCTCGGACTCGGTGGACACCGAGATCGAACCGCCGGTGGCGGCGATCCGATGGTAGGAGTCGGCGGTCAGCGTGGCGGCGTGGACGTAGATGGTCTCCGGGGTCATGAAGCCGTTCTCGTGCATGAGGCGGATGCCGTCGTCGTTCGTGGCGCCCCACACGCCGGCGTGGGTGGTCACGGGAAGGCCCAGGTCGCGCGCCACCTCGAAGGCGGCTCGCTCCGGGAAGGTCGGGTCGCCCGTGACGTCGAACGCGAGCTGGAAGCCCAGCAGGTCGCCCGAGCCGGTGCGCCGTCGTTCGAGGAACGCGCGGACGGCAGGGTCGGCCGTCCACTCCCAGGGCCCGGCCTGGATGTTGCCGTAGGCGAGCACGAACCGACCGGGGACGGCCTGCAACGCGTCGACAGCCGCCTCCGCGTAGTCGACGGTCTGCAGGCCGTGGGACCAGTCGACCGTGGTGGTCACGCCGGCCTCGAGCGCGTCCCAGGCGGAGACCAGGTTGCCCGCGTACACGTCCTCGGGCCGGAACGCCTTGCCGTGCTCGAGGTAGTACCAGACGAAGTACTGGGTCAGGGTCCAGTCGGCCCCGTAGCCCCGCATGGCGGTCTGCCACATGTGCCGGTGCGTGTCGATCATCCCGGGCATCACGATGCCGCCGCGGGCGTCGATCTCCTGGGTGCCCTCGGGGACGTCCAGCGCCGTGCCGACCGCGGCGATGCGGTCGCCCACGACCAGGACGTCCGCATCGGTCAGGATCGTGTGCGCGTCGTCCATGGTCAGGACCGTGCCACCGCGCAGGACCACGGGACGGCCGGGCGCCGGGACGTCGGTGTCGGGGTTGGACATCTTCTCCTCCTGATCACGGTCGACCGAGCGAGCGGACCGATGTCCGCCTGACGGTCACATTCTCGATGACCTCACTGTGAGGTGACCTGCATCACATGTCAAGAGGGTGAAAGAGGCGCGACCGTCAGAGCCGCGCGAGCCTTGACATCACGGGAGCGGCGGTCGGAAACTAGGAGGGCGCGGAACGGACGTTCGTCCGTATGCCGTCACGAACAGCGAAGGTGTCATACCGCCGATGAACGAAGACCAGCCCGTGCCCGGTGCGACAGCCCACGGTGGCGCTCTCGACGGTCTCCTCGTCGCCGACTTCTCCCGCATCCTGGCCGGCCCGTACGCGACGATGCTGCTGGCTGATCTCGGAGCGGAGGTGGTCAAGGTGGAAGGCCCCGGTGGTGACGACACGCGCTCGTGGCTCCCGCCGGTCCGGGACGGCGTCTCGACCTACTACCTCGGCGTGAACCGCAACAAGCGCTCCATCTCGCTGGACTTCCGCGACCCCGACGACCTCGTCGTCGCCCAGGAGCTGGCCCGCCGTGCCGACGTGGTCGTCGAGAACTTCAAGCCCGGGGGTCTGGCGCGGTTCGGGCTGGACTACGACACGGTCGCCGCTGGCAACCCTCGGGTCGTCTACGCGTCGATCAGCGGCTTCGGGAGCGGGCCCGAGGGCTCGTCCCTGCCGGGCTACGACCTCATCGTCCAGGCCATCTCGGGACTCATGAGCCTGACCGGGGAGCCGGACGGCAAGCCGCTCCGGGCGGGCATCTCGGTCTTCGACGTGATGGCGGGACTGCACGCGACCATCGGCGTCCTCGCCGCCCTGAACTCAC